>JAJZWW010000028.1 GCA_021846485.1 Actinomycetes bacterium | reverse complement strand
GTCGCCGGCGACGGTCCCGGCCGGGCCCGGCTGTGGGCGCTGCGGGAGCGCCACCCCGACGTGGTCGCCCGTCTCGGGGTGCCCCACAAGCTCGACGTGGCCGTGCCGCTCGCCAGCCTGGCGGCGTTCGAGCAAGAGGTGCGGGCCGCGCTGGCGGACCTCCGCCCCGCCCCTGTGGCGGTGGTCCTCTATGGGCACCTCGGCGACGGCAGCCTGCACGTCAACGTGGCCACCTCGACGCCGGGCGACGGGGACGTCGAGGACGCGGTCTTCGGGGTGGTGGGCCGTTTCGGCGGCACGATCAGCGCCGAGCACGGGATCGGGACCGACAAGCTCCGGTGGCTCGACCGCACCCGCTCGGCGGCGGAGATCCAGGCCATGCGGGCGATCAAGGCGGCGCTCGACCCCGACGGCGTGCTCAACCCGGGCGTGCTCCTGGCGGCTCCGGGGTGACCGTTCCTCTCGCCGGGGAGGGCGCGCTCAGCCGGGGCTCGCCGCGCCCTCCGAGAGCGCTCGGTGCGCGGCGACCCGCTCGAGCTCGCCGACACCGACCCCTGTGCCCCGCACCACGATTAGCCGACCGAGAAATAAGGAAAGATTCTCGAGGGACCCAGCAGGATCGCTCCAGCAGACCGGGTTCGTTGTCTCTCGTAACCGCACCCCCACGGGGCATGCACTTGGTTGGGTGGGAGCCCCCACCCCACTGGCTTTGCAGCTCGCCGTTGCCCGCTTGTCAAGGTGCTCTCTCGTGCGGGCCGACGCCGTTCGCGAGGGAGCGGGGCCAGGTGACATGGCGGGCTCAGTCGGGGCGAGCCGGGTCCCACCACGCCGCGACGGTCTCGACCGGCTGGTCGGGGAGGCCGGCGAGGGCGACGGCTACCTCGGGCTCCCGCTCGGCAGGCAGGCACAGCTGGCGGCGGACCATCGCGACCTGCGCCGGGTCGGTGCGGTCCCGGCGGCTCGGTCGGCTCCCCCGGGCTACCTCTGCGTCGACACCGAGCTCGCCGAGCACGGCGATCAGGTCGTCGGCGGTCGGCCCGGACGGTCGCTCGATGCCCCAGAACCGGCGCCAGAGCGGCGCGGTGGCACACAGCGGGTGGCGGGTGGTCAGCTCCAGCACGACCCGCCGCCGGGCGTGGTCGCCGAGCGCGACGAGGAACGGCTCGATGTCCGCCACGTTGTAGGCGACGTGGGCGCAGACGACCACGTCGGCCGGCGGGACCTGGCCTGCCACCGCCGGCCACGACCCGCACACCTCGGAGTGGGCGACGCCGGCCGCCGCGGCGTCGGCGGCGAAGGCCTCGAGCAGCTCCGCGGAGGGGTCGACCCCGGTGAGCTCGCCGGCGGGCGGGACGAGCGCGAGGGCGGCGGCCCCACCCCCGCAGCCGACGTCGAGCACGCTGCCCCCCGGGGGGAGCGCCTCAGCGGCGGCGGCCCGGGGAGGGCTGTCGGGCTCCGGCGGGCGGGCGCCGGCCCGGAACACCGCGACCGGGAACCCCCACGGCGGCTCGGGCGCCTGGCGCAGGATCGGCTCGGGGATGGCCCAGGCGGCCAGCCCGGCCGCCCACCGCTCGGCGGGGGTCAGTCGCCCAGCTCCTTGCGGCGCCGGGCGACGTAGTCCTCGAGCTCGGCGCGCACGGCGTCGTCGAGGGGTGGCGGCTCGTAGGCGTCGAGGGTCGCCCGGGCGATCTCCCCGGCCCGCGTGCTGGCGTCCTTGCCACCCTCGCGGTTCCAGCGCTCGAAGTTCTGGGAGTTGGACAGGAGCGGCCGGTAGAAGCAGGTCCGGAAGCGCTCCATGGTGTGGGCTGCGCCGAGGAAGTGGCCGCCGTGGCCGACCTCCTCGTGGGCGCCGAAGGCGAGGCTCTCCTCGTCGATCTCGAGCGGGGTGAACTCCTCCCGCAGCATCCGGAGCAGCTCGACGTCGACGACGAACTTCTCGTAGCTGCTCACCAGCCCCCCTTCCAACCACCCGGCGGAGTGCATCACGAAGTTGGCGCCGGCGAGGAACGTGGGCAGCAGCGTCATGAGCGCCTCGTAGCCGGCCTGGGCGTCGGCCACCTGGCTGGAGGTGAGCCCTCCGCCGGCGCGGAACGGCAGGCCGAAGTGGCGGGCGATCTGGCCGGTGCAGAGCAGCCCGATGGCCGACTCCGGCGTGCCGAAGCAAGGGGAGCCCGACTGCATGTCGATATTGGACAGGAACGAGCCGAAGATCACCGGGCAGCCCTCCCGCACCAGCTGGGCCAGCGCGACGCCGGCCAGCGCCTCGGCCAGCTGCTGGGCGAGGGTGGCAGGGATCGACACCGGCGACATGGCGCCCATGAGCAGGAACGGGGTGAGCACCACCGGCTGGTTGGCCCGGTTGTACTCGAACTGGGCGTCGAGCATCCGGTCGTCCCAGCGCAGCGGAGAGTTGCAGTTGATCAGCGAGATCGTCGCCGGGGTCGCCTCGATCGCCTCCCGGCCGCCGAAGAGGATCTCGGTCATGGCGATCGTGTCCCGGGCGTTGACCCCCGACACGACGTTGCCCATGTAGATCTTGTCGGTGAGGGTCTGGAGGGCGAGGACCATGTCGAGGTGGCGGGAGTCGAGCGGCGCGTCGTTCGGCTCGCAGATCACCCCGCCGGCCGAGTCCAGCTCGGGGAACGACTGGGCCAGCATCGAGAACCGCCGGAAGTCGGCCATCGTCGCCTCCCGGCGGACCGCCCCGTCCCGGACGAACGGGGGTCCGTAGACGCTGCTGAAGACCATGTGGTCCCCCCCGATGTGGACGTTGTTGGCCGGGTTGCGGGCCTGGACGTCGAGCTCCCTCGGCACCTTGGCCACCTGTTCCAGCACGAAGTCGGGGTCGAGGAAGACGGTCTCACCGTCGGTCTTCTGGCCGGCTGCAGCCAGCAGCTGGACCGCCTCGGGTTTGACGAACTGCACCCCGATCTCCGAGACGATCCGCCGCCAGCCCCGGTCGAGGACCTGGAGGGCGTCGGGGGAGAGGATCTCGTATCGGGGCATCCGGTTGAGGAACACGGCCACATCGTAGAACACCCACCCACGACATGGAACCACTTTGCTAGTCTGGTCGACGTGAACGAAGCGCCGACCGGCACCCAGGCCGTCGACCGGGCCGCCCGGCTGCTCATCGAGGTCGTCGAGGCGGACGCGGCTCCGAGCTCCGGCGATCTGGCGGCGAGCGCCGGGCTGGCCAAGTCCACCGCCTCCCGGCTGCTGTTCGCCCTGGAGCGCAACGGTCTGGTGGAGCGGGGCGGCGACGGCTCCTATCGTGCCGGGGAGCTGTTCGCCCGCTACGCGGCGCGTCGCGGCGGCCTGGCGGACGTGGCCCTCGTCGCCCGCCCCCACCTGGAGCGCCTCGGCGAGCTGACCGGCGAGACCGTCAACCTCGGGGTGGAGCAGTCCGGGGCGGTGCAGCAGGTCGCCCAGGTGGACAGCCGCCACGTGCTCGGGGCGGCCAACTGGGTCGGGCGGCTGGTCCCGTTGCACGCCACCGCCCTCGGCAAGGTGCTGGTCGCCTACGGTGTCGCGGCGCTGCCCGCCGGGCCCCTCGAGCGGCTCACCGACCGCACGGTCACCGACCGCGGAGCGCTCGGCGCCGAGCTGGACGAGGTGCGCCGGCGTGGGTGGGCGGTCACCGACGGGGAGCTCGAGCCCGGCCTGGTGGCGGTCGCGGCGCCGGTCTTCGGTCCCCGGGGAGCAGTGGTGGCCTCCTTGTCGGTCACCGGCCCGAGCGTGCGCCTCGGCCGCGCCCGCGTCCGTGAGCTGGCCGGCCACTGCGCCGACCAGGCCCTTGCCCTGTCGGAAACCCTCGGCCATCGAGCCCGGAGAGAAGGTGCTGCGTGAACCGTGAAGAGCTACTGAAGCAGCTGTACGACGACACCCTCGTCGGCAACGCCCCGAGCGTCCTCGAGCTGACCAACCAGGGTCTGGCGATGGACCTCGGCCCCGAGGCGCTGCTGTTCGAGGCGCTGATCCCCTCCCTGGAGGAGGTCGGTGCCCGCTTCGAGCGGGGCGACTTCTTCGTCCCCGAGATGCTCGTCGCCGGCAAGGCGATGGCGGGCGCCCTCGAGGTCCTCCGCCCGCTGCTGGCGGAGACCGGGGCGGAGACGATGGGGACCTTCGTCATGGGCACCGTCAAGGGCGACGTCCACGACATCGGCAAGAACCTGGTGAACATCATGCTCGAGGGGGCCGGGTTCCACGTGATCGACCTGGGGGTCCAGGTGGCGCCGGAGAAATTCGTCGCGGCCATCGAGGAGCACAAGCCCGACATCGTCGGGTTCTCGGCGTTCCTCACCACCACGATGCCGATGTTCAAGGCCAACATCAACGCCTTGGAGAAAGCGGGTCTGCGCGACCAGGTGATCGTGATGGTCGGGGGCGCCCCGGTCACCCAGGAGTACGCCGACGCCGTCGGGGCAGACGGCTACGCAGCGGACGCCTCGGCTGCGGTGGCCAGGGCCAAGGATCTCCTCGCCGGGCGCCGCGCCGCGGCGCACGCCTGAGGTCGGCGGGGTGCAGACCGTCCTTCGCTCTGCGTCGAGGGAAGTGGTGATCGGTGACGACCAGCCCTTCTGCATCATCGGTGAGCGGATCAACCCCACCGGCCGCAAGGCCTTCCAGGAGCAGTTGAAGGCGGGAGACCTCTCCCGCCTCGAGGTCGACGTGGCCCAGCAGGTCGCCGGCGGGGCGATGGTCCTCGACGTCAACATGGGGGCTCCGCTCGCCGACGAGGTGGGACTCATGGCCCGGGCCGTCGAGCTGATCCAGGCGATGACCGACCTCCCCCTCTGCATCGACTCGTCGGTGATCGAAGCGCTCGAGTCGGGGCTGTCGGCCTACCGGGGCAAGGCGCTGGTCAACTCGGTCACCGCCGAGGACGACCGGATGGCCGCCATCCTGCCCCTCGTCCGGGACCACGGGGCGGCGATAATCATGCTCCCCAACGACGAGGAGGAGATCCCCGTCGATCCCCGGCGTCGGCTCGAGCTGGTCGACAAGTGCGTCGAGGTCGCCCACGGCACCTACGGCATACCCCTGGCGGACATCCTGATCGACCCGCTGGCCATGCCGGTCGGGGCCGACACGTCGCTGGTGGCCAAGACCTTCGAGACGATCTCGCTGATCCGGGAGCGCCACGGGCTCAACATGACCCTTGGGGCGTCCAACGTGAGCTTCGGGATGCCCGATCGCTCCAGCCTGGGCGCGGTGTTCCTCCCGATGGCCATGCTCGCTGGACTGACCAGCGCGATCATCGACGCCCGCTCCCCCCAGATCGTCCGGGCGGTCAAGGGAGCCGACCTGTTCCTCGACCACGACCCCTGGGGGTCGGCGTGGATCGCCGCCCACCGTGCCGCCCAGGCGGCTGACGCGCCGACGTGAGCACCGCCCCGGCGGAGCCCCCCGCCGGGCGGGTCGACCTCGCCTTCAGCCCGAGCGGTCGCAAGGTCCGTGTCCCCCCCGGGGTCACTCTCTTCGACGCCGCGAGCTGGAACGGCATCGCCATCGACTCCACCTGCGGAGGCCACGGCACCTGCCGCAAGTGCCGGGTGCGGGTACTGGAGGGCGACGTGCCCCCCTCCAACCTCGACCTGCGGGCCTTCGAGGTGGGGGAGCTGAAGGAGGGTTGGCGGCTGGCGTGCCGGGTGCAGGTGGCCGGCGACCTCGCGGTGGAGGTCCCCCCGCTGGTCACCCGCCCGAAGGCGGCAACCGTCGGCGTAGGTCGGAAGGTAATCCTCCGCCCGGCGGTCCAGAAGCGCTACCTGGAGCTCGACGAGCCCACCCTGGCGGACCAGCGCAGCGACGTCGAGCGGGTGCTCGGCGCGATGCTCGACCTGGAGCTACGGGTCGACCTGCACGCCCTTCGCTCGGTCGGCCCGGCGGTGCGGGCCGCCGACTACAAGGTCACTGCCGTCGTCGTCGACGACGTCCTGGTGGACGTGGAGCGGGGCGACACGACCGGCCGGATGTTCGGCGTGGCCTTCGACCTCGGGACCACGACGGTGGTGGCGACCCTCCTCGACCTCGCCACCGGTACTCCGGTGGCGGTGCAGTCGATGCTCAACCGCCAACAGCCGTTCGGGGCGGATGTGATCACCCGGATCTCCACGGTCATGACCCAGCCAGGAGCCCTCGGGCAGCTGAGGGACCTGGCCCACGAGACGCTGGCCGAGCTCACCGAAGGGGTGCTCTCGGACGGAGGGGTCGACGCCGGCGAGGTCTACGAGATCGCCCTCGCGGGCAACGCCACCATGACCCACCTGGCCCTCGGGGTCGACCCCGAGCCTCTCGGGATGGCCCCTTTCGTCATGGCGACCCGCAGCTGGCCGGAGCTGCGCGCCACCGACCTCGGTGTGCCCGCCCACCCCGCGGCGCGCGCCGTGGTCTTCCCCGCGCTCGGTGCCTACGTCGGCGGGGACATCACCGCCGGGCTCCTCGCCTCGGGGATGGATCGGGACAGCCGGACTCGCCTGTTCATCGACATCGGCACCAACTGCGAGATCGTTCTCGGAAGCGACGGCGGGTTGCTCGCCACCGCCGCGCCTGCAGGCCCGGCGTTCGAGGGTGCCGCGATCCGCTGCGGGATGCGAGCCGCTGATGGGGCCATCGAAGTGGTGCACCTGACCCCCGACGGCCTGTCGCTCCAGGTGATCGGCGACGTCCCACCCCGCGGGCTGTGCGGCTCGGGGCTCGTCGACGCGGTGGCCGAGCTGGTGCGCGTCGGGCTCATCGACCCCTCCGGGCGCTTCGTGCCCGAGGACGTAGCCTCGGAGATCGCCCCCGGCCTCGCCGAACGGCTGACGACCGTCGGGGCCGAGCGGGTCTTCGTCCTCCACGAGGGCATCTACCTCTCGCAGCGAGACGTGCGCGAGCTGCAGTTCGCCAAGGCGGCGATCTCCACCGGCTGGACCCTGCTGCTGGAGGACGCCGGGATCACCGCCGGTGACATCCAGCAGGTGCTCCTGGCGGGGTCCTTCGGCAGCTACCTCTCGCCGACGTCGGCGGTACGCCTCGGGCTCGTGCCGAAGCTGCCGGTCCTGCGCGTCGTCAGCGCCGGCAACGTGGCGGGGGAGGGTGCCAAGATGGTCCTGCTCTCCGAGAGGGAGCGGGCCGGTGCGCAGGCGCTCCTCGACGAGGTCACCTACGTGGAGCTGTCGGACCGGGCAGATTTCAATGACCGCTTCGTCGAGCAGCTGCCCTTCCCGGCCTGATCCGCTGGTGCGCCCAGCGGCTGTCCCTCCGGGGGAGGCGGCGTTCCCGCCGGTGGCAGTGATCGCCTGCGGGGCGCTGGCCGGGGCGGTGCGCTCGACGGTCGCCCGCCGGGGGTGGGACGTCGAGCTGCACACCCTGTCGGCCCTGCTCCACGACCGCCCGGAGCGGATCGCCCCCGCGGTGCGCCGCCTGGCGGCGGCGCTGGTGGACCGGGGCAGGAAGGTGGCGGTCGTCTACGCCGACTGCGGTACCTACGGGGCCCTCGACGCCGTTGTCGCCGAGCTCGGCCTCGCCCGCCTCCCGGGACTGCACTGCTACGACCTGCTGGCCGGGCCGGAGCTGGTCGCTCGGTTGCTCGCCGAGGAGCCCGGCACCTACCTCCTCACCGACTTCCTCGTGGGCAGCTTCTCTCGGACCGTCGTCGCCGAGCTCGGCCTGGACCGCCACCCCGAGCTGGCTTCCGACTACTTCGCGCACTACCGGCGGGTGGTGTGGTTGAGCGAGTGCCCGACCCCACGGCTGGAGGCGGGCGCGCAGTCCGCCGCGGCCACCATGGGCCTGCCGCTCGAGACGGTGGTCGTCGGGCGCAGCCGCCTCGAGGAGGCGCTCGGAGAGCTGGTGGGGGGGCAGGCTACCTTCCGGCGCTGAGCCGAGCCGCTGGGGCGGCTACCGGTTCGCGCCACCCCCTTGCTACTCTCTTACCGACCGATCGTTCAGTCTGCGAAGGGCCCTGCCTGTGCTGTCCAACCTTGCTCGCTGGTGCTTCCGCCACCGACGCGTCGTGCTCGTCGCCTGGCTCGTGGCCCTCTTCGTGGCCGGCGGCGCGGCGGTGTCCGCCGGGTCGGCCTACGCCAACAAGTTCAGCCTGCCCAACACGCCCTCGCAGCAGGCGCTCACCATCCTCCAGCGCCACTTCCCGGCGGCTTCGGGTGACGTCGACCAGATCGTGTTCGAGACCACCCACGGACGGGTGACCGGAGCCGACGAACCCCGCATCGCGGCGATGCTCACCCGCGTCGCCCGGCTGCCGCATGTCACCTCGGTCACCAGCCCCTACGTCGCCCGGGGCCAGATCAGCCGGTCGGGCAAGATCGCCTTCGCCACCGTCGACTTCAACGCCCAGGCCACCGCCCTGCCGCCCGCCGCGGTGAAAAGGGTCATCTCCACCGCCGAGGCCGCCCGGGTCCCCGGCCTGGTCATCGGTCTCGGCGGGCAGGCCGTCGAGTCGGTCACCGCCAAGCAGGGGTCGAGCGGCACGCCCCTGGGCATCCTGTTCGCCCTGGTCGTCCTCGCCCTGGTCTTCGGTGCCCTCTTCGCCGCCCTGGTCCCCATCGTCACCGCCCTCGTGGCCATCGGGCTCGGTTACTCGGTCACCACCCTCCTCAGCCACCTGATCAGCATCGCGAGCTTCGCCCCGGTCCTCGGGGTGCTCATCGGGCTCGGAGTCGGCGTCGATTACGCCTTGTTCATCGTCACCCGGCACCGCAACGCGCTGCGCGCCGGCCGCGGTCACGAGGAGGCCGCCGTAGCCGCGGTGAACACCGCCGGGCGGGCGGTGTTCTTCGCCGGCCTGACGGTCTGCATCGCCCTTCTCGGGCAGTTCGCCCTCGGGGTGTCGTTCCTCTACGGCGTCGCCATCTCGGCGACGGTCACCGTGGCGCTCACCATGCTCGCCTCCCTCAGCCTGCTGCCCGCCCTGCTCGGCTTCTTCGGCGAGCGGCTGCTCAGCAGGAGGGAGCGGCGCCGCCTCGCCGAGCGCGGACCGCTGGAGGAGCGGGTCGTCGCCGGGTGGTGGCACCGGTGGTCCCGCGGCGTGGCGCGCGCCCCCGCCATCCGCGCGGTCGCCGGCCTGGCCGTAGTGGTCGTCGTGGCCCTCCCCTTCTTGGGCATGCGCCTGGGCCTCATCGATGCCGGCGCGGACCCGGCCGGCTCGACCACCCGGATAGCTTTCGACCTGCTCGCCGAGGGCTTCGGGAAGGGCTTCAACGGCCCGCTCCAGCTCGTCGCCGACGTCCACTCCCCCGAGCAGGTGAGCGCCTTCGCCAGGGTGGCCGACTACGTCGCCCACCAGCCGGGGGTCGTGCCCACCACCCCCCACCCGGTGCTGAGCCCCGACCACCGAGCGGTCATCGCGGTGCTCTACCCGAACTCCTCACCGCAGGCCGCGGCGACTGCCGACCTGCTCCACCGCCTCCGCACGGTGGTCGTGCCGTCCGCCGAGCGGGGTAGCGGCCTGCACGTGCTCGTCGGGGGGGCCACCGCCGAGCAGACCGACTTCGCCCACATACTTTCGTCCAAGCTGCCCCAGTTCGTCGCGGTGGTCGTCGTGCTGGCGTTCCTGCTGCTCATGGTGGTGTTCCGGAGCCTGCTCATCCCGGCCATCGCCTCGCTCATGAACCTGCTGTCGGTGGGCGCCGCCCTCGGCATCCTCACCGCGGTCTTCGAGTGGGGTTGGGGCCGGTCGCTGCTCGGCTTCGACGGATCGGTGCCCGTCGAGGTGTTCGTTCCGGTGATCATGTTCTCGATCCTCTTCGGGCTCTCGATGGACTACGAGGTCTTCCTGGTGAGCCGGATGTACGAGGAGTGGCACCGCAGCGCCGACAACCGCCGGGCGGTGATGGTCGGCCAGGCGGAGACCGGGCGGGTAGTCACCGCCGCCGCGTGCATCATGATCTTGGTCTTCCTGTCGTTCCTCTTCGGAGGGAGCGTGATCATCGAGCAGTTCGGGATCGGCTTGGCGGGCGCCATATTCGTCGACGCGTTCGTGGTCCGCACCGTGCTCGTGCCGTCGCTCATGCACCTCTTCGGCCGGGCCAACTGGTGGCTGCCGGCCGGCTTGGAGCGGCGCTTGCCGCGGGTCTCGGTCGACGTGGCCGACCAGCCCGGGGCGCCGCTGGAGCCGGCCGGCGCCCCCCGCTGAGCGCTATGGGCGGCGCGGAGCCGGCCGCGGCGACCGGTCCCCCGAGGTGCCGTGAGGCCGCGGCGGCGCCGGGAGACCGCCGGGCCGCTCAACCGGGGGCCTCGACGCCCGGGCCCGGGCGAGCGCCCCCCTCGTCGGAGCCGTTCAGGGCGTCGACCACTTCGGCGAGGACGCGCTCGGCGTCACCGTGGGGTACCTGGCAGGTCCCGGCGTTGCGGTGGCCACCCCCACCCCTGGCGAGCATCAGGGTGCCGATGTCGGCCGGGAGGGTCCGGTCGAAGATCGACTTGCCGACCGCCAGGACCGTGTTCTTGCGCTCCCGGCCCCACATGACGTGCACCGACGCCCGGCAGGTGGGGAACAGCGCGTACACCATGAAGCGGTTCCCGGCGTGCACGGTCTCCTCGCCGCGCAGGTCGACCACCGCCACCTCCCCCCGCTCGGTGGTGCAGCGCTCGAGCTGCTCCCGGAACGTCCCCGCCTGCGCCTCGTAGAGGGCGACCCGTTCGGCCACGTCGGGAAGCGCGAGGACCTCGTCGATGGGAAGCTCCCGACAGTGCTCGACGAGGCGCATCATCAGCTCGTAGTTGGACAGCCGGAACTGGTGGAAGCGTCCCAGACCGGTGCGAGGGTCCATGATGAAGCCGAGGAGCACCCAGCCGGTGGGGTGGAGGATCTCCTCCACGCTGTAGGTGGCCGAGTCCGCCCGGTCGACGGCGCGCAGCAGCTCGGCCGAGATCGCCGGGAGCACCGCGGCGCCGCCGAAGAACTCGTAGACGACACGGGCGGCCGAGGGTGCGGTCTCGTCGATCACGTGGTTGTCCCGGTTCCGCCCGCCGGTGCGGACCACCTCGCTGGCGTGGTGGTCGAACACCAGGTGGGCCTCGGACCGGTAAGGGAGGTTGGTCGTGATGTCCCGGCCGGAGATCGGGAACGAGCCGTCCTGGACGTCGCGGGGGTGGGCGAAGGAGATCTGCTCGATCAGTTCCAGCTGCTCGAGGAGCATGGCGCAGACCAGGCCGTCGAAGTCGCTTCGGGTCACGAGCCGGTACATCTTGTCTCCTCGCCTGCCGGCCCCGAGGGCCACCTCCGACGATCCCCCGGCAACCGGGCTCGCCCCGGGTATCGGCGGCACGCCCGGCTACTTGAGCCGAGATGTCCGTGCGAGGGACGCCTCGTCGGCGGGACCCGGTCGGCTCCGCGCGAGCCACTACGCTCGGGCCATGCTCGACCAGCGTGCTCGTGACCTCGCCCAGGGCGCCAACTTCGCGGCCTTCACCACGATCCTCCCCGACGGACAGCCGTCGACGCACGTGATGTGGGTCGACGCCGACGACGACCACGTCTTGATCAACACCGAGGTCCACCGCCAGAAGTTCCGCAACGTGAGCGGCGACCCCCGGGTCGCGGTCACGGTCATCGACGCCGCCTCTCCCTACCGCTACGCGGAGATCCGGGGGCGGGTCACCCGCAAGGTCACCGGTGACGAGGCCCGCCGCCACGTCGACCGGCTGAGCGAGAAGTACACCGGCGCCCCCTATGCAGCGGCCATCGAGAGCGAGCGGGTGATCCTGGAGATCACCCCCGAGCGGGTGCTCTTCAGGGGCTGACGTCTCGGCGCGCCGGGTCGCGCCGGCTCAGCCGGCAGGGGTCGCCGGCGCGGCCGGCTGGGCCGCCGCGGCGGCCGCCGCGGCGGTGGTGTCGGTGCGCACGAGCAGGACCAGGCCGGCGACGAAGAGGGCGATGAGCGACAGGATCGCCTGGCGGAACGACCCGGTCGCGTCGACCACGACGGTGAACAGGAGCGGGGCGAGGAATGCGGTGCCCTGGCTGGTCACCTCGTAGAGCGAGAAGAAGCTGGCCTCCCGGCCGACCGGCACCATCGCGGCGAACAGCGACCGGGCGAGCGTGCCGCCCACGCCGAGCCCGACGCCGATGAGGGCGCCGGCGACTACCGCGCCCGTCTCGGTGCGCAGGCCGGCGTAGGCGTAGATGATCACCGCCGACCAGAGCACCAGGCTGGCCACGAGGACCCGCTTGGCCCCGAGCCGGGCGGCGAGCACCCCGGTGAGCGCCGCAGCCGCCATGGCGACGAACTGGATCATGAGGATCAGCTCGAACAGGAACGGGGTGGCCGCCGCCGGGTCGTCGTGGAACAGCGTGTTGGTGAGGAACGTCGAGGCGAGCCCGACCACCGCCGAGGTGGCGTCCCCGAAGCACAGGTAGGCGAGGATGTAGCGGGCGGAGTTGGGTTCCCCGGTGAGCACCCGCCAGTCGGCCCGTAACCTGCGCCAGGTCCGCTCCGGGGCGATCGCCCGCCCGCGGGCGGCGGGGCGCAGCCGGGCGAGGGCGGGCAGCCCGAAGCCGAGCCACCACAGCCCGGCGACCACGAAGCACCACCGCACCGCCGCCGCCTTGCTGAGCCCGAGCGAGCCGTGGAGGTCGACCACCGCCAGGCTGACCGCGAGGACCAGGCCGCCGCCGAGGTAGCCGACGGCGGTCCCCCGGGCGGAGAGGCGGTCGAGCCTGTCGGGGGTCGCGAGCTCGGGGAGCATGCCCTGCCAGGTCAGGTCGGAGACCCCCTCCGCCAGGCTGCCCGCGAGGAACAGGACCCCGGCCGCGGTCCAGGCTCCCCCGTGGGTCAGAGCCAGACCGACGCACACCGCCGAGCCGGCCACGCACGAGCCCGCCAGCCAGCCACGCTTGGTCGCTCCCCGGGCGTCCATCCGGGCGCCGACGAGGGGGAGCACGAGCAGCTGGACGATGGCCGCCAGGGTCACCATCGCGGAGGGGAAGGCGTCGGCTCGCAGGACCAGCGGTCCGACTCCGACCAGGACGCCCCGCTTGCCGACCGCGGTGTCGGCGAGCGCGAGCATCCAGGGGCCGACGAGGACCGCGGCGACCGGCGTGGCCCAGCCGTGGTCCGCCCAGTAGTACCAGCACCACGCTCGCTCACTCCCGCCCCGTCCCTGAGCGTCGACCACGACCTCGGAGTCTGCCGCACGGGGCACCCGGGTGACACCCGCCGGCCCCGGGGCGGGCCGGACTGCCCGTTACGAGGAAGGTCACCGGCGTCCTCGCGTCCGGCCGACCGCGCCTCCTGGTGACGTTCTGGCTGGTCAGAGCGGTGGCAGGCCAACTCCGTCCTCGGCCATGGAGATTATGGGCGACGGCTGGCGACGCCGTTGTTGGGTGGCGGACAGCGCCACGGGGCCGTCTCCGGCAGCGCGCCGCCGTCAGGCTGGGCCGGCGGGTGTCTCCCAGACCGAGACGTGGCTGGTGCTGTCGTCGTCGAAGCGCGTCCGTCCCAGCCGGGCGTGGGCGAACACGCGAGCATCTTCACCGGGCGGGAGGCGCCGCAGGTCGGGGACTCCAACCTCCACGACGAACCGGCCGCCCGGCTCCAGGTGGGCGGCGGCGTTGGCGAAGCAGGCGACCTGCTGGTCCTGCGTGGTGATGGTGAGGTCCCCGATGGTTGTTGAGCGCCAGGTAGACGAGGCGGAACCGCCGGTCGAGCGTGGTGGTCCGGTGGCGTTCTGCGCCGCCGATCTGCTCTCGCCTCAGCGCTGTCGACGTGGTCGGCTCGAACGGGAGCATCCCACTCCAGCAGACGCTCTCGTTGGACGTATAGTAGGCGTATGCCGAGGATGCAGGTCTACCTGCCAGACGACCTCTACCGCGCCGTGAAGGACCGAGGCCTGCCGGCCTCGGACCTGCTTCGCAGAGCCGTCCAGGCCGAGTTGCGGCGTCAGACGCTCCTCGAAGAGACGGCACGCTACGTCGATGAGCTCGTCGCCGAAGTCGGGCCCCCTGATCGGGCAGCCGTTGCCAAGGCCGAGGCCGCCGCCCGGCAGGCCCGACGGCCCGACGACGCGAGCCGGGCGTCGTGACGCGACTGGTCCTGGATTCGGGAGGCGTTTCCCGACTGGCCCGACGCAGTCAGGATGCCGCTGCGCTGATAATGGTCCTCGCTCGCCAAGGCATCTGGCCGCCCGTGGTTCCGACCGTGGTCCTCGTCGAGTGCCTCAGCGGCCGGCCGCAGCACGACGCTGTCACAAACAGGTTCCTGAAGACCTGCGATGTCACCGAGGACCTCCCCGACCATCTCGCTCGCCGAGCCGGCGCGCTGCGCGCCTCTGCGCAGCGGGGATCGGCCGTCGATGCCCTGGTCGTCGCCATGGCCGAGCCCGGCGGATCTGTCCTCACTGGCGATACCGGTGATCTCCGGGCGCTGGCAGCCCACGCCGACGACGTGGCCGTCGTCCGTGCATGAATCGTGTCGGGGCGAACGTCGCAGTCGCAGCGGACGCCACGCCGGATGTGCTGTTCGGCGTCGACTTTCGTGCCGACGTGCTCGGTATTCTGCCCGTGCGATCCGCCTGTACGTTCTGATCGCCTGCCCGAGCCGCCGTGCTGCCTGAACGGCATCCGAGAACTGTCGACCTGCCTGGTCGGCGTCGCGGGTCGCCATCCAGCGTCGGGCACACAGATGAGGAGCTCGGGCTGGTGCGCTCCGAGGTCGATGGGTCAGGCCGGGGCCGTTGCTGCGATGACTTGGAGCCGGAGGGGCGAGGCGTAACGGTCCCCGCCTCGCAGCGGGAGCCGAAAGCGGACTTCCCAGTCGTCTGGCGGGACGGAGTAGCCGAGCGTGGGTGAGCAGGACGCGGTCGGGACCCGGGCGTGCAGAGATCGTGACGAGCTGCGATTGATGTTGGGTGTGGCTCCCCCGGAGTGAGCCCCCTCTCGTTCGTTCTCCCTTGTCAGGAAGGTGTTCCGCCCCCGAGACCGGACTGAGTCCCCCTGCATCCACCCCCTTTCTCCCCCCGTGGGGGAGAATCT
>JAJZWW010000548.1 GCA_021846485.1 Actinomycetes bacterium | reverse complement strand
GACGCCGGGCTCTACTGGCTCGCCCGGATGCTCGAAGCCGGCGAGGACGCGCGGTTCATCGCCCGGCGGCTGGTCGTACTGGCCAGCGAGGACGTCGGCGAGGCCGACCCTCTGGCACTCGTGGTCGCCGATGCCGCTGCCCGGGCGGTCGAGTTCGTGGGGCTCCCCGAGGCCCAGCTCAACCTGGCCCAGGCCGTCGTCCACCTGGCGGTGGCGCCGAAGTCGAACCGGGTCACCGTCGCTCTCGGGGCGGCTCGGGCCGACGTCACCTCAGGCGCCCGTGCCGACGTGCCGGCGCACCTGCGCGACGCCCACTACCGCGGCGCGTCTGCCCTCGGCCACGGTTCCGGGTACCGCTACCCGCACGACTTCCCCGATGCCTGGGTCGCCCAGGGGTACCGTCCGGCCGCCATCGAGGGTCACGTCTACTACGAGCCGAGCGAGCGGGGCTACGAGGCGACGGTCGCGGCGCGCGTGGCCCGGCTGCGCGCCGAGATGTCGAAGAAGCGAGGTGCCGGTCCTGACGGGGTTGACGCGGGCAAGGGCGGTGGGCCGGTCGCCGGAGGCGGCGCGACCGACGGCGAAGGCGCGCAGGTACGGGGCGACGGCGACGTCGCTCCAGGTGGAGGTGCGAACGGCCGATGACCAGGAGCGGCACTGCGGCCAAGGAGCGACGACACGCGATGGGATCGACCGGTGTGCACGGGGGCGCGAGGACGAACCGGCGCGCCGGCAAGGTGCTGCACCGCCGGGCGCGCCGGCCCCGCCTGAGCACCTCCGCCGGATCGCTGCTCGTGGTCGCCGCCACCGTCCTGTCGCTCTCGAGTTCAGCTCAGACTGCAGGTGCGGCCCCTGCGCCCTCGGTGGGGGCCGGCACGGTCCGCATCGGTCAGGCGCCTACCGCACCGCCTGGGGCCATGGTCGTGGGACGGGCATCGGCCGCCACCCGAGTGGCGGTCGAGGTGGCACTGGCAGTACCGCACCCCGGGGCGCTCGCCCGCTTCGTCGCCGCCGTGTCGACGCCGGGCTCGCCGACCTACCACCACTTCTTGGCCAAGGGGCAGTTCGGACCGCGGTTCGGTCCTTCCAGCGCCACCGTCGTCACCGTGCGCTCGTGGCTCGAACGCACAGGACTTGAGGTCGGCGCCACGTCGCCCGATCGGCTGACAGTGGCGGCCAGTGGGACGGTGGCGCAGGTGGAGCACGCCTTTGGTGTCGCCGAGTCCGAGGTGCGCCTGGCCTCGGGACGAGTCGCGCTCCTGGCCTCGGCGGCTCCGGCCGTACCAGCCGGGCTGTCGCCGGCGGTCGCCGGAGTCGTCGGGCTCACCACGACGGCGCAGCCCAGGCCGGCGCTGGTTCCCGGCCCCGCCGCGGCCGGGTCCGCCGGAGCGGGAGCGGCCGACGGGGCGCCGAGGCCGGCACTGGCGGCGCCGAGCTCGTGTCCGGCAGCGGCGGGCGCGGCGCAGCTCACCGGGGCCGATACGCCGGCCGGGTTTGCTCAGGCGTACAACCTCGACTCCCTCTTCGCCCAGGGCCGGGTGGGCAAGGGCGTGACGATCGGGCTCGAGGAGTTCGAGCCGTACGACCCCTCCGACGTCGCCGCCTACGAGACGTGCTTCGGACTGTCGGTGCCGGTCACGGACGTCCCGGTCGACGGTGGCCCGGCGGGGCTGTCCCAGTCGGGCGAGGCGGCGCTCGACATCGAGGACGCGGCCGGTCTCGCCCCGGGTGCGTCGATCGTCGTCTACTCGGCACCGGACTCTCCGGCCGGTTCCCTCGATGACCTCCAGGCGATGGTGGACGACGACCAGGCGTCGGTGCTCTCGACCAGCTGGGGGGTGTGCGACCCGCAGCTCGCCGGCGGTGCCGCTGCCGCGGAGAACTTCCTCCTCGAGCAGGCTGCCGCCCAGGGCCAGACGTTCGTGGCGGCGGCGGGCGACAGCGGCGCCGAGGGGTGTTATGGGCAGCTCCCGCCGCTGCTTGCGGACGGGAGCGTGAACCCGCAGGCGACGACGCTGGCTGTCGACGACCCGGCCGACCAACCGCTCGTGCTCGGCGTCGGGGGAACGTCGTTGCCGTCGCCATCCGACCCCGGTGGTCAGACGGCGTGGAACAACGTCGACGGGGCAGGCGGCGGTGGCGTGTCCGAGGACTTCACCATGCCGACGTGGCAGCGCGGCCCCGGGGTCGTGAGCTCGCTCTCCTCGGGGTCGCCCTGCAGGGTGCCGGCGGGTCAGTACTGCCGGGAGGTCCCCGACGTCTCCGCTGCAGCCGACCCGTCGATCGGTTCGTACCTCGTCTACTTCACGGGCGTCACGCCCACGAAGCCGTGGAAAGCCGTGGGGGGGACCAGCGCCGCCGCACCGCTCTGGGCTGCGTTGGTGGCCGACGCCGACCAGGGGTGTGCCGCATCGGTTGGTTTCGTGAACCCCGCGCTGTACGCAGCAGCGGCCGGACCGAGCGCGTCGGCGACGTTCACGGACGTCACGAGCGGCAACAACG
>JAJZWW010000547.1 GCA_021846485.1 Actinomycetes bacterium | reverse complement strand
GCCTGAGAAGCATCGAAACGGGCTCGAAGGGCGACACGGCGATCGTCAAGCTCGCCGCCTCATCGCAGTAACCGAAGTACCTGGCGTCTGACTGTGCCGGCAGGGGGATCACGATCGACCCGTCACCTCGGGGCAGACCAAGGATGACCGTGGGGGCGTAGTTGGTGCTGGAGATATCGCAGCGATACTTGTTGAGTCGGACCCAGGCGTCGGCCCCCGGTGGGAGATAGACCGGAAACGCAGCTGCCCCCGTGGTCATCTGATCGCCCCGGTGGGTGTAGCGGAACCCGAGCTGGCGACCGTGGGAGTCGAGCAGGGAGGCCGTGGGGTGTCCGTTGAGCTCGCAGGTGGAGTCGGACACGTTTCGGAGGGCGATGTCCAACGTGTGCTGGCCCGTGGCTTCGGAAACAGACGGGCCGTTTTCGGCTCGAAGGTCCTCGGTAGTGCACGGCGACGCTCCGGGCGCTCGAGCGGGTCCTTCGGACACGGTCAGGATGACCCTCCGGTTGGAGGACACCACAGCGCCAGCGGAGGGAGACTGGGTGACGACCTTGCCAGCGAGCACACCGGCGTCGTGCACGAGCCGGTACGCCACCTGGATTCCCATGCTGCCGGTAGTCGCCAACCGAAGCTGGGCGATGCCGTAGTTCTGGCCGAGCACGTCGGGGACGACAACCACGTCGGTAATCGGCGTGAACCGCGCCGTCTTCTTTCTCGGCAGGAGTGCCGCCGTTTTCTGCTGTCGAGCCGTAGGGCTCGGCCGCGAGGAGTGGACGACGCCGCAGCCCGCAGCGGCGGGCAGGGTGGCGATCAGGAGGCCGAGAGACACCAGACCCCTTGCCCTTGCCTGGCGACGGACGAAAGGCATCACCCGTACTGACTCCAACGCCGGGCCTCGGGTTCCCGGCCGCGCCTCACAATCCCGTGGCGCCGGCCGAGGACCGAAGGTTCCGTTGGGAGCGGCTCACGAGGCGCGAGCGCCGCCAGCGCCGAGTCGGGGCTCGGCGTCCTCGGTGGCTGCTGGCTGCGGGCGCCAGCACGACGGGCCTGGCGCCCAGAGTGCCAGGTCAGCGGGATGCTCTGGCGATGTAGGCGGAGACTGTAGGTGGCGTGACGGTCCAGAGAGGCCCTGGCCCCGTCGTAGCGCATGGTGGTGCGCGGAGCGGCGTGGGAAGCCGCCTCCTGCACGTCGCGCAGCGGAACCCCGGCGTCGAAACTGGTAGTGCCGAAACTGGCAGTGATGAACGCGTGGCGGAGGGTGAGCAGGGCGTGCGGGCCGATCGGCTTGGCGATCCCGGCCCGCGGGGCGACACGGCGGACGATGCGGGCGGCGCCGTGACGGTCGAGGGGGCGACCTCGATGTCGGCAGCGATGGCCTCGGAGACCCGCAGGCCGTTGAGGGCCAACAGCGAGACCAGCGCGTGCTCGCCTGCGAGGCCGAGGCCGGCGGTGACCAGTAGGGCGCCGACCTCGTTGCGGTCCAGTCCGATGGCGTGGAACTCCTAGCTGGTCGATGCGGGTTCGGCGGACATGCACCGCCGGGGAGTGGGCGATCCCCCACCGCAGGGTCGAAGAAGTGCTCTCCCTGGTAGGCCTGTGTTGAGCGCCACGGCCGATGAGCATCAGCGGGGTCGCTGACGACACTCACGGCGGTGGCGGCATGCAAGAGCCGATCCAGCGAGATCGTCGTCGGACGGGCCACGCTGGTGGTGACCGAGACGCGCAAGAGCCCTCCCGCCAAGCCTCGAGGAGCGAACGGGAGGGCCCTTCCTCACAGATGCCGAGGCACCCGTGGCCGTGATCGTAGATGCTGACCGGGACAAGGTCGAGGCAGACCTCGCGGCGGGGCTGTTGGCCTGCCCGGACTGCAAGGGGCCGCTGTCGCCGTGGGGGCACGCCAGGCGCCGCCCGCTGCGCCGGGGTGGCGAGGAGGAACAGCTCCGCCCGAGGCGCTCGACCTGCGCTGGCTGCGGTGGTGCGAGGGGCAGGACCCATGTCTTGCTGCCCGACTCGTGCCTGCTGCGGCGCCGTGACCACGTCGAGGTGATCGTCTCTGCGATCCAGGCGAAGGCCGCCGGGGAGAGCCGTGCGAGCATCTCGGGGCGTCTCGGGCGCCACGGCGACACCGTGAGGGGCTGGCTGCGGGCCTTCGCCCGCAACGTCGAGGCGATCCGGGCGGGCTTCACACGCTGGGCGTCGGTGCTCGATCCCCTCTGCGGCCCGATCCGCCCCGCGTCGAGTGTCTTCTCCGACGCACTCGAGGCGATCGGCACCGCGGTGCGCGCCGCGGTGCTCCGCTTCGGCCCGGCGCCAGCGTCCTCGCTGGTGTCGAGGCTGTCGGGGGGAGCGCTGCTTTGCAACACCAACATCCTCTGTCGGGCGGTGCGCTGGGCCTGAGAGCGTGTCCTCCTCGCCAAGTCGGAGGAGGAGGGCGCCGTGGAGAGCCCGAAGGACCGAGACGTCGGGCTGTTTCGTTACTCGATCGCACGAGAGCCGGCCGACCCGCGA
>JAJZWW010000027.1 GCA_021846485.1 Actinomycetes bacterium | reverse complement strand
CGCCGAGGACCTCGGCGCCCTGCGGATGTTCGATCCCGAGCACCCCGACCGCAGCGTCGTGGCGGCCGGCGCCCCGTGGTCGATGCGACTGTTCGGCCGGGACTCGCTGATCACCTCGTGGATGGCGCTGCTAGCCGACCCCGACCTCGCCCTCGGCACCTTGCAGACCCTCGCCCGCTTCCAGGGTGAGCGTGTCGACCCGCTCACCGAGGAGGAGCCCGGGAGGATCCTGCACGAGCTGCGTCCCGGCGACGCCGCCACCCTCGCCCTCGGCACCCGGCCGACCTACGGGGCGGCCGATACGACCCCGCTGTTCGTCATGCTCCTCGGCGAGCTGCGCCGCTGGGGCCTGGCCCGGGAGGCCGTCGACGAGCTGGTCCCCCACGCCGACCGGGCGATCGCCTGGATCGAGCAGTGGGGGGACCGGGACGGCGACGGCTACGTCGAGTCCCAACGTGCGTCGGACCGGGGTCGGCGCAACCAGGGCTGGCGGGACTCCGACGAGGCCGTCCGCTTCGCCGACGGGAGGGTCGCCGAGGGACCGGTGGCCCTGGCCGAGGTCCAGGGGTACGTGTACGGCGCCTACCTGGCCCGGGCGTTCTTCGCGGCCGAGGCCGGCGACCAGGCGCTCTCGGCGCGGCTGCGCCAGCGCGCCGCGGACCTGAAGGCGGCGTTCAACCGGGACTTCTGGATGGACGACCGGGGGGCGCTGGCCATGGGCCTCGACCGGGACAAGAGGCCGATCGACGGGATCTGCTCCGGCATGGGCCACTGCCTGTGGACCGGGATCGTCGACGCCGACAAGGCCGACGCGCTCGCCCGGGCGCTGCTGTCCCCCGAGCTGTTCAGCGGCTGGGGGGTCCGCACCCTCGCCACCTCGACGGTCGGCTACAACCCCCTCGGGTTCCACACCGGCTCGGTGTGGCCCCACGACAACGCGATCGTCGCCGCCGGCCTCATGCGCTACGGCCACGTCCGGGAGGCCCAGCGGGTGGTGACCGGCATGCTCGACGCCGCGGTCTACCGCGGCGGTCGCCTGCCCGAGCTGTTCAGCGGGCTCGAGCGCCTCGAGCTGCCCGTCGTGGCGAGCTACCCAACCAGCTGCTCCCCCCAGGCGTGGGCGGCTGCCTCGCCGCTGCTGATGCTGCGCACCTTGTTGCGCCTCGACCCGTGGGTGCCCCGGGGCAAGGTTTGGCTCCACCCGGCGCTGCCCGAGCAGATCGGCCGGCTCCGCGTCGGGCGGATACCCCTCGCCGGCGCCCGGGTGACCGTGAGCGTCGAGGGCGACGAGGTGGAGGTCGACGGCCTGCCCGACGGACTGGAGCTGGTCGACGCCCCCCGTCATCCCCTGACAGGGTCGTGATGTCGACCGGCGGGGTTCCCGGCGGGGCCGTCGTGGCTGCCCGCCGCCGTACCCCTTGACTACAACTCCCGACCCCTTGACAACTCCCGCTGGGTGCGGTTGGATGGACGCGTCGGGATCCCACGGTGGTGAGGAGCCCGGCCGGGGGGCTCGTGGCTGGCGCAGCCGGCCGGGGGTCCGTCCCGTTACCCAGGATCGAGCGATTCAGGGAAAGGAGCCGACCATGAGAGTAGTGGGCTCGTCCGAGGAGGACACTCCGCCTCGTTAGGGTCACCTGGGCAGTTGCCCGGGCTCCCGAGTTCATCACGATCCGCGGCCCTCGATCTTGGCCGGCCCAATGCTCTGCTCGGCGCTCAGGCGGCGGGCAGAGGCGAGGCGGTCCCAGCGACGTAGAGCGGTTTCCGCGGGGCGGAATGGACGTGGCAGGTGGCGCAGGCTGTTGCCCTGCGCCACGGTCGCGCGGAGGGCCCGGTCGCATCTTCGCCTCGGCCTCGACGGGTCCCGGCCCCGGGGGGTCACCGGTTGAAGGGTCACCGGTTGCAGGGGGTCACCGGTTGCAGGGGGTCACCAGCCCCGGTCGATCCACTCCTGGAGGTGGGGCGACTCCTCGCCGAGGGTCGTGTCGGCTCCGTGACCGGGAAGCACGAGGGTCTCGGGGGGCAGCGCGCAGAAGAGCCGCTCGTCGATGGAGCGGATGATCGCCTCGAAGTCCCCCCCGGGGAACCGGGTGGCCCCCGGGCCGCCGGGGAACAGGGTGTCCCCGCTGAACAGCAGCGGGGAACCCTCCAACCGGAAGCACGTCGACCCCTGGGTGTGGCCGGGCGTGGCGATGCTGCGCAACCGGAGGCGACCGACCTCGACGTCGTCGTCGTCGTCGATCACCGAGTCGTAGCTCGGCAGCATGCCAGCGTCGGCGGCGGCCACCCCGACGTCGTAACCCGCCTCGCGCACCGCCGGTACCGCTTGGATGTGGTCCCAGTGGCCGTGGGTCTCGAGCACCCGGCGCACCCCGAGGGACCGGCACAGCTCCAGCAGGCGCTCGTGCTCGTTGGCCGCGTCGATGAGCACCGCCTCGCCGGTCTGCTTGCAGCGCAGCACCCACACGTTGTTGTCGATCGGTCCGACCACCAGGCGGTGGACTTCCGACCGGCCGTCCTCCCAGTGCAAGGTGCTCACGCGACGATGTTACAGATGAGTCTCTCCTCGGTACGAGGTGCGCAACCTGCGGGGCTCCGCTAGAAATGCCCCGTGAACTTCGCCTTCAGTGAGGAGCAGGAGGAGTTGCGCCGGTCGGTGCGCAGGTTCCTGGAGGACAAGTCCCCCGAGACCGAGGTCCGCCGCCTCATGGAGACCGACGCCGGTTACGACCCGGCGGTCTGGAAGCAGATGGGCGAGCAGCTCGGCCTGCAGGGCCTGGCCGTGCCCGAGGAGTACGGGGGCGCCGGCTACGGCTACGTGGAGCTGGTGGTTGTCTTGGAGGAGATGGGACGGGCGCTGTTGTGCGCTCCCTACTTCTCGACCGTCGCCCTGGCCGCCAACCTGCTGCTCGCCTCCGGGGACGAGCAGGCGAAGAAGGACTACCTGCCGGGGCTGGCCTCGGGGGCGACGGTCGGGACCGTGGCGTTGGCCGAGGCCTCCGGGCGCTGGGACGAGGCGGGGGTCACCCTCCAGGCGTCGGGGTCGGGGGACGACTGGACCCTGACCGGGGAGAAGCGCTACGTCACCGACGGCCACACCTCCGACCTGGTCCTGGTCGCGGCACGTGGCGCTTCGGGCGTGTCGGTCTTCGCCGTCGAGCGGGGAGCGGCCGGGTCCGGGGCCGCACCGGTCCAGACCATGGACCAGACCCGCAAGCAGGCCACCCTCACCTTCTCGGGCACCCCGGCGCGGTTGGTGGGCGCCGAGGGGGCCGGGTGGTCGGCGGTGTCCTCGATGCTCGACAAGGCCGCCGTGGCGCTGGCCGCCGAGCAGGTCGGTGGAGCCCAGCGGGTCCTCGAAATGGCCGTCGAGTATGCCAAGGTGCGGGTGCAGTTCGGCCGGCCGATCGGCAGCTTCCAGGCGATCAAGCACAAGTGCGCGGACATGCTTCTCGAGGTCGAGTCGGCCAAGTCGGCCGCCTACTACGGCGGGTGGGCGGCGGCGGAGGACAGCGACGAGCTGCCGGCAGTCGCCAGCCTCGCCAAGTCCTACTGCTCGGAGGCCTACTTCCACGCCGCCGCGGACAACATCCAGGTGCACGGTGGCATCGGCTTCACCTGGGAGCACCCGGCCCACCTCTACTTCAAGCGGGCGAAGAGCTCCGAGCTGCTCTTCGGCGACCCCACCTACCACCGGGAGCTGCTGGCCCAGCGCATCGGGCTCTGATCCTGGGCGGGGCGTCCGGAGCGCGCTCCACTGAGCTCGAGGCGCGGTGGGCCCGGGAGCCGGGGGTCCCGCCGGGCTCGGGGACCGAGCGTCGCAGCGGATCGTACCCTTCGAGCGAGGGTGGCGCGCGAAGTGGTGAGTCGTGGTGTACATGGCCGATACTGGGTGCACGGAGCCGAAGTGGGTGCGTTGGACCCTCGTATCGGGCATCGGATGCACCCGGTTCGGCCCGTTGCACCCAGTTCCCGGGGCATTGCCGTCGAGGGTGCCGCTCCTGGCACCGAAGGTGGCCCCCCGCCCCCCGCCCCCCGCCCGCGTGAAGGGACCGCTGGCTGGCGGCAACGGCAGTTCCGTGGGGCCTGGTACTGGACGCCGGCAGTACCGCCGCCGACGGTCAGTCGAGCCGGCGCAGCCCCCGGGCGAAGCGGGAGGCGTTGGCGACGTAGACCCGGGCGCTGGCCTCGATCATCTCCCGGTCGGAGCGACCCTCCCGGACCTGGGCGGGGACCCCGACAGCCAGGGCTCCCGCCGGCACGACCATGCCGTTGGTCACCACCGCGCCCGCCCCGACGGTCGCACCCGTCCCCACCACGGCGCGGTGCAGCACCACCGAGCCGACGCCTACCAAGCTGGCGTCCTCGACCCGGCAGCCCTCCAGGTGGGCGAGGTGGCCGACGACCACCCGGGAACCGATCAGCGTGTCGAGCTCGGCGGTGGCGTGGACCACGACCCCGTCCTGCAGCGACGTCTCCTCCCCGACGACGATCGAGCCGTAGTCGCCCCGGAGCACCGCACACGGCCAGACGCTGGAGCGAGCCCCGATGCGCACGTCGCCGATGATCACCGCGTCGGGGTGCACCCAGGCCTTCGGGTCGATCGTGGGCTCTCGGTCGTCCAGGGCGTAGAGCGCCACGCCGGCACCCTACGCGTGCCGGCTGCCCTGGCGGCCGGCGGCCATCCTGCGCGCCCAGGCCCTGCTCGCCCGGGCTGCCCGTCTCGGAGCACGCCTTTGCGGGTTGTGGTTGGCCGGTGCCGGCAAATGCCGGTCGCGGAGCAGGTCGGTTGCTAAAGTGGGGTCACCGAAGAAAGGAGGTGGTCCAACTGAGCAGTCAACCCGTTGGGACCTCGGAGGTGGCTGGCCGCTAGGTCGGCTGCTGGACCACCTGGTGAGTCCACGCCAGACACCCGGGGGGCGACGGCCGGATCCTGGTCCCGCCCGGCAGACCAAACCGAACTCCCCGTCCACCAGCGAACACCGAAGCCAGGGGGCCGCTCCGGCGGCCCCCTGCTTCGCGCCCGGAGGCTCCCGTAGAGCCAGTGCGTGGAGCCGGTGCATGGAGCCGCAGGGCAGGCGCGCGCATGATGGAGCCATGAGAGCTCGCCCCGAGACCACCGCCGCGGAGGGCACCCCTCGTCCGGGGCGGGGAGGTCCCCAGGGCTGGCGCGAGGTGGCGCCGAGCGGGCAGGCGCCGGTCCTCGCGCGGCGTCGGGGACCGGCACCGGGCAGGGGCGAGGAGCGATGAGCGTGCCGGCGGTGACCTCCGCCGACCACCAGGTCTCGATCACCTCCGACGGCATCGAGCTCGACGGGTACCTCGCGCGACCGGCGACCGCGGCCGGCGCCGGCGCCGGCCGTCACGGCCTCGTGCTCTGCCACGGCTTCCCGATCACGCCGTCCCAGCGGCAGGGCAACTGGGGCGGCTACCAGGAGCTGGCCGAGCGGCTCGCCGCCGACACCGGCTGGATCGTGCTCACCTTCAGCTTCCGGGGGACCGGTCGCTCCGGGGGTAACTTCTCGCTCGGAGGCTGGCTGCGCGACCTGGAGGCCGCGACCGACGCCCTGCTCGCCACGCCCGGCGTCGACGGTGCGTGGCTCTGTGGCTTCGCCGCCGGGGGGGCGCTTTCGATCTGCGCCGCCGGCGAGGACGCCCGGGTACGAGGGGTGGCGTCGTTCGCCGCGCAGGCGGACTTCGCCGAGCGGGCCGGCGACGCCAGGCGCTTCGTCGCCCAGGCTCGGCGTCTGGGGATCATCAAGGAGCCGGACTATCCTCGCGACCTCGAGGCCTGGGCCCGCGACCTGCTGGAGGTGCGGCCGCTCTCGTTGGTCGGCAAGCTGCCGCCCCGCCCGGTGCTCGTGGTGCACGGCGCCAACGACGAGGTCGTCCCGGTGGTCGACGCCCGGGCTCTGGCCGACGCAGCCGACGGCCAGGTGGAGCTCAGGATCCTCGCCGGGGCGGGGCACCGGCTACGACACGACCCGAGGGCGATCGCCATCCTGCTCGGCTGGATGGACCGCCAGGGCTGAAGCTCCGGCGGGGTCCGCGCTTCAGCGGGCGGGCTCGCGCTTGGCGGTCGCCTTGATCTGCTGCTTGTAGGCGCGCACCCGGCCGAGGGACTCCGAGTCGACGATGTCGGCGATCGACATGTAGGTCCCGGGACGTCCGAACGGGCCGGCGGCGTCCTCCCAGCCGGGGGGCCGCACGCCGAGCTGCTTGCCGAGCAGTCCGACGAAGATGCGGGCTTTCTGCTCCCCGAACCCGGGGAGGGCCCGGATCCGCCGGAGCAGCTCGTCGCCGTCGGCCGCGGTGGTCCACACCGAGGCGGGGTCGCCTCCGTAGTCCTCGACGATCGTCCGGCAGAGCCCCTGGACCCGCTTGGCGTTGGCCGCCGGGAAGCGGTGGAGCGCGGGTCGCTCGGTGAAGGCCGCCGCGAGCGCTTCGGGGTCCATGGAGGCGATCTCCTCGGCGTCCAGACGGCCGCCGAGGCGATCTCGCAGGTCCCGAGGGGAGGAGAACGCCCTCTCCAGAGGGATCTGCTGGTCGAGGACCAGGCCGATCAGCAGCGCAAGCGGTTCCTCGGAAAGTACCTCGTCAGCCTCTTGGTCCTGGGCGAGGTGGAGCACGCCCGGGAGCATAACTCCCGGCCGCAAGAGCAAGAGCAGCAGATGCGAAGAGGATGACCTCGCGCCGGCGGGCGACTCGGTCACCGAGATGGTCGCCTCCCCCCTCTCCCGCAGCGCTGGTGCGCGTCCTGCGGTAGGGTGCTCGGATTGTTCGACGGCTCCACCCCCTCCACGCTCCCTGAGCTGTTGACCCGGGCCGCGGCGAGGGGTCTGGGGGGTTGGCACTTCCACTCGGGCCGCGACGTCGTCTCGCTGGCGGTGGAGGAGTTGCACGCGAGGGCGGTGCAGCTGTCGTCGGAGATGATGCAGGCAGGGGTGGGAAGGGGAGCACGGGTCGGCATTGTCGGCCTCAACTGCCCCGAGTGGGTCGTCTGGGCGTGGGGCACCTGGATCTCCGGCGCCGCAGTGCTCCCCCTTCCGGCGCCGGTGCTGGTGGGCGACTCCTTCGCCCCGCAGGTCACTTCCTTGGTGGGGGCCGCCGGCTGCTCGGTGGTGGTGGGAGCCCGCAGGTACCTCGACCTGCTCGGCGGCGAGCCGTACGCCCTCTGGGACTGGGAGGCAGCGGTCCCGTCGGTCAGGAGCCCATCACCGGTGGCCCGCCCGGCTCCGTTGCCATCGGATCTCGCCGTGGTCCTGTGCACCTCGGGGAGCACGGCGGCACCGAAGGCCGCGCGCATGAGCCACGCACGCGCCGTCGAGTGGGCGGTCCACAACGTCGCCCGCTCGGACGACGGAGCCGTACCCAGCAAGGTCACCTGGTTCCCCTACTACCACATCGCCGGGCTCGACACGCTCTTCGAGCTGGTGTCTCCGGTCGACGAGCATGTCGTGCCCATCAAGCGCTTCCTATCCGATCCCTGCTCGTGGCTGCGGCTGGTCTGCGAGACGCGCGCTGTGTATGCGGTGAGCCCGTCGTCGGTGTGGTCCAGGGTGCTCGACGGGCTGGCTCGCGATGCGGACGGTATCGACCTCTCCGGCCTCCAGCGCCTGGCCTTCAATGCCGAGATGGCCGATCCCGACGTGCTGTCCCGCCTGGGCGACATCTGCCGTCCACTCGGTCTGCGCCCCGGCGCCATCGCTGTGCACTACGCCTCCTCCGAGGCGGGCATGATCACCAAGACCCCATCCGGCGCCGATCCCCGGGTGGAGGCGGTCGACCTGGCCGGCTTGGTGGGCTCGGGGCGGGCAGTCCCGGCGGCGCCGGGGGCGCCCTCGAAGCGGGTGGTGTCCTGCGGGCGTCCTTACGCCGGTGCCGAGATCCGCATTGGCCACCCCGACCATCCCCTTCCTGAGCGGGAGGAGGGAGAGGTCTGGGTCCGCGGACCGGGTGTCACCGAGGGCTACCTCAACGGCACCGGTGACGGACGCCTGGTGGATGGGTGGCTCCGGGCCGGTGACCTCGCCTACCTGGCGGACGGCGAGCTGTGGGTCACCGGGAGGGCGGACGAAGTCGTCGTCCTCCACGGCGAGAAGTACCACCCCGAGGACATCGAGTGGGCGGTGTCGCGGGCCACCGGACTCGGCCCCGGGACCTGCGCAGCGTTCTCCCGGAGGGATGGCCAGCCGAGCAGGATGGCGCAGAATCCCGCCGGAGCGGTCAGCGAGGTGGATTCATGTGGCTCTGCGGAGTCTGCTGGGCCCGTTCTGCGACACCCTGCGGGCGGGTTCGTGGTGGTGCTCGAGTCCGCCGGCACTGCTGGTGGCTTGGCGGACCGGGCGAGCGCGGCGGTGGTGGACGCCATCGGGATCGCCCCGGCGGAGGTGCTCGTCGTCGCTTCGGGCACCATCCCCACCACCCCCAACGGCAAGCTCCAGCGCTCCAGGCTGCGGGAGCTGTACGCCCGCGGGGCGCTGGAGCCGCTGGGATAGCGACACCGGCCTGTCCGAGGGCGCCGGCGGGCCACGGGGGCAGCCTGGCGGCGGACGGCACACCAGGCTCGCCCAGATCACGCCCAGACCACTTCCTGGCGGAGCCGCGCATGGCGCGCGCCTGCCGGGCGCTTCGCGCCGCCTTCGCCTGCTGAGAAGCTGTCACAAAACCGCGTGGAGGCGGTCACCGGTTGTCGGCCTCCACGCGAAACGCTATGGGTGGTCACGACGACTTGCCTGCGGACGGCCGGTGACCGCCTCCAGAAGGTAGTTCTGCGACAGCTGCTGAGACCTAGACCGGCGACAGGCGACGGAAACTTCCGCCGGCGCGCCGACCCGAGCTCGGGGAGCCCGGGCTCGCTACCAGGTTGCCGCGCGTACTGGCCGAGTAGGGGCCGATCGGCACCGGTAGGGCTGTTCTGGTACGGCCAGCGACTCCGCCTATGCCGTGCGGGGGTCGGGCAGGTCGGCGTCGATGCCGTAGTCGGCGATGGCCGCCTCGACCTCCTCGGCCTTGCCCGCGCCGGCGTGGCGAAGGGCGTCAAGGACGGCGACGACGATGTGGGCGGCGTCGGTCTCGAAGAACCGGCGCAGCTCGGCCCGGTCGTCGCTGCGCCCGAAGCCGTCGGTGCCGAGCGGGGTGAACGGGCCCGGCACCCACCTGGCGACCTGCTCGGGCACAACCTTCATGAAGTCGGTGACCGCCACGATCGGGGCGTCGCCGTCGCGCAGCGCCTCGGTGACGTAGGGCACCCGTGGCTGGAGCCCGGGGTGCAGCCGGTTCCAGCGCTCGACCGACAGGGCGTCTTCTCGGAGAGCCTTGTAGGAGGTGGCTGACCACGTCTCGGCGGCTACGTCGTGGCGCTCGGCGAGCAGGTCCCGAGCTTCCAGAGCCGCCTGGCTGGCGGTGCCGGAGAACAGGATCCGGGCCCGCCGAGACGGTCCGTCGGGCGCCGGCGAGTAGCGGTACAGGCCCCGCAGGATGCCCTCGTCGACACCGTCGGGCTTGGGCGGCATCGGGTAGTTCTCGTTGTAGAGGGTGAGGTAGTAGAAGACGTCCTCAGGCGACTCGCCGTACATCCGGCGGATGCCCTCGGCGACGATCGTTGCCGTCTCGTAGGCGAACGCCGGGTCGTAGGTCTGGCAGTTGGGGACGGTGGAGGCGAGCACCAGGGAGTGGCCGTCGCCGTGCTGGAGGCCCTCGCCTAGCAGGGTGGTGCGGCCGGCCGTGGCTCCGAGCATGAAGCCCCGCCCGCGCATGTCGGCGAATGCCCAGATCAGGTCGCCGACCCGCTGGAAGCCGAACATCGAGTAGAAGAGGAAGAAGGGGATCGTCGGCTGGCCGAGTGTGGCGTACGAGGTGGCCGCGGCGGTGAAGTCGGCCATGGCCCCCGCTTCAGTGATCCCCTCCTCCAGGATCTGGCCGTCGGCGGACTCGGAGTAGGAGAGCATCAGCTGGGAGTCCACCGGGTCATACAGCTGTCCTGAGGGGGCGTAGATCTTCACCTCCTTGAACAGCGCGTCGAGCCCGAAGGTCCGGGCCTCGTCGGGGATGATCGGCACCACCCGGCCGCCGAAGCCCTCGTCGCGCAAGATGTTGCGCAGCATCACCGCGAAGGCCATGGTCGTCGACACCGCGCGGCCTCCCGAGCCGTCGGCGAACTCGGCGAAGGTCTTCGGCTCGGGTGCCGGGAGCGGCCGGGAGCGCACCATCCGGTGGGGGAGCGGCCCGTCGAGCGCAGCCCTCCGCTGCGCCATGTAGCGGTGCTCGACGCTGCCCTCCGGCGGGCGGTAGAAGGGCGGCTCGCCGGCCTCCAGAGCGGAGTCGGGGATCTCGTCGTTCAGGTACAGCCGGTCCCGGAGCAGCCGGAGCTGCACAGGGGTCATCTTCTTGATCTGGTGGGTCGAGTTGCGAGCCTCGATCTCCGGCCCGAGGGTCCAGCCCTTCACCGTCTTGGCGAGGATCACCGTCGGCTGGCCGGTCGTCTCGGTCGCCGCCCGGTACGCGGCGTAGAGCTTGCGGTAGTCGTGGCCGCCCCGGGGCAGGGTGCGCAGCTCGTCGTCGGAGAGGTGCTCCACGAGGCGCCGCAGCCGCGGGTCGGGCCCGAAGAAGTGCTCCCGGATGTAGGCGCCGTCCTCGACGGCAAGCTTCTGGAAGGTGCCGTCGACAGTGGTGTTCATCTGGTTGAGCAGGACGCCGTCGACGTCGCGGGCGAGCAGCTCGTCCCACTTGGAGCCCCAGATGACCTTGATCACGTTCCACCCCGCGCCGCGGAAGGTGGCCTCCAGCTCCTGGATGATCTTCCCGTTGCCCCGCACCGGCCCGTCGAGGCGTTGCAGGTTGCAGTTGATCACGAAGGTCAGGTTGTCGAGCTGCTCCCGGGCGGCTAGGGAGAGGGCGCCGAGGGTCTCCGGCTCGTCGCACTCGCCGTCGCCGAGGAAGCACCACACCCGCGACCTGGAGGTGTCCGCGAGTCTCCGGTGCTGGAGGTACCGGTTGAAGCGCGCCTGGTAGACGGCGTGGAGCGGCCCGATGCCCATCGAGACCGTCGGGAACTCCCAGAAGTCGGGCATCAAGCGAGGGTGGGGGTAGGAAGAGAGGCCACCGGGGCCTGCCCGGCCGTCCGGGCCGGGACGCCGGCCCTTCAGCTCCTGGCGGAAGTTGACCAGCTGCTCCTCGCTCAGCCGGCCCTCGAGGAAGGCCCGAGCGTAGATCCCCGGGGCGGCATGACCTTGGAAGTACACCTGGTCGCCGGGCTGGCCATTGGCCTTGCCGCGGAAGAAGTGGTTGAAGCCCACCTCGTAGAGGCTCGCAGAGCTGGCGTAGGTGGCCAGGTGGCCGCCGATCCCCTCGGCCATGTGGTTGGCCCGGACGACCATGATCGCCGCGTTCCAGCGGATGTACGCCCGGATCCTCCTCTCCAGGTGCTCGTCGCCGGGGAACCAAGGCTCCAGGTCTGCGGGGATCGTGTTGACATACGGGGTGGAGACCGTCGCGGGGAAGCCGACCTGGTTCTCCCTGGCCCGCTCCAGCAGCTTCATGAGCAGGAAGCGGGCACGGGTCTTCCCGTGGGTGTCGAGCACCGCGTCGAAGGAGTCGACCCACTCGGCCGTCTCCGTGGGGTCGGTGTCGGGGAGCTGGTGGGAGAAGCCGTCGAAGATCACCCGACCATGTTCGCGCCTGTCGGCTACTTGCCGGCGACGTGGCAGGATCTGCGGGTGCTCGAAGCCAGCGAGACAACGATCGTCTACACCGACGGCGCCTGCCGGGGTAACCCGGGGCCCGGTGGCTGGGCGTGGGCGGTGCCGGGAGGGAGGTACCGCTCGGGGGCCGACCCGGCGACGACCAACCAGCGCATGGAGGTACGGGCGGTGCTCGACGCGGTGACCGCCCTACCCGGGCGACTGGAGGTGGTGAGCGACTCCACCTACGTGGTCAACTGTTTCCGGGATCGCTGGTGGCAGGGCTGGGAGCGGCGGGGGTGGCGTAACTCGGCCCGCCAGGAGGTCGCCAACCAGGACCTGTGGCGGCCGCTGGTCGCGGCCTACAAGCAGGACCCCGCCCGGCTGCGCTTCCGCTGGGTGAAAGGCCACTCCTCGGACCCGATGAACGATCTGGTCGACCGTCTCGCGGTAGAAGCGGCCGACACCCAGGTGGGCCGGTTCGGGGACGCCCCTCCGGGGATCCTGGGCCGGCCGGACCACCCCGTCGGCCAGCAGCGCCAGCCCTAGTGCACCCTCGCGCTGATCCCGCGCGGGTAGTGCATGGGCGTGGGACGCTCGATGGTGCTCGAGGCAGCGCCGATCGTGTTGGACGAGGAGACCAGGCGGATCGTCGAGGCCCGCGTGCGGGCGGCGACGGCGGCGCAGCGGGACCTCGAACGGGCGAGGATCGTACGGTTGGCCGCCGCTGGGATGCCGTCTCGGCAGATCTCCCAGAGGGCCGGGTCCAAGACATCTGCGGGTCGCGGGCCATATCTCAATATCTCAACGCCATGAACGACGCCATGGTGGTGAGCGTCGCGCCGCCCTCCACCATCACCCGCAAGGTCCTCGAGCGAGGCAACTCCGCCTCCCGCGACGAGCTGGTCAACGAGCTCGTGGGCTTCACCAGGACCTAGCCCATCACGGTGCCGGACGACTCGGCATTGAGGCTCCTGCGGCGGGAGAACGCTCCGAGGTCGATCGAGTGGCCGGTGTGCTCGCAGTGGTAGCGCACGGGGCTGCGGTCGTGGTCGTGGCCGGACTCGACGGCCGCGATGATCGAAGCGAGGAAGCGCCCGACGAGGGGGGCGTTCTTGAACTGGTTGCCGCTCGTGCCCATCGCGACGTAGAACCCGTCGAGCTCGGTGCGGTCGTAGATCGGCGCCCAGTCGTCGGAGACGTCGTAGACACCGGCGATGCCCTTTGCGGTGACCGGCACCCGCAGGTCGGTGAACCGGCGGGCCACCCGGGTCACCTGCGCTTCGAAGAGCCGCGCCGTGACGAGGGGGTTGACCTCGTCCGGGTCGTCGATCCAGTCGAGGGGGTCGCACTCGGGTTCGGTCCCGCCGATCAGGAGGCTGCCTGCCGTCGCCGGGCGGACGTAGGTCCCGAGATCGAGGTCCGCCATGGCCGGCCCGAGCTCCGCCTGAGCGCGGTAGCCGGCTGGCGCGGCAACGTGGTGCACCTCTTGGCGGAGGGGCCGCACGCCGATGGTGAAGTCGCGGCCGACGCCGGCGAGACGGTTGAGGGCGCTGGACCAGGGTCCGGCTGCGTTCACGACGACGGGTGCGTCGATGTCGGCGTCTCCCGACAGCCGGACGCCTTGTACCCGCTCACCGCGCCGCACCGCCGTCACGGCCCGCCCGAAGAGGAGCTCGGCGCCGTGATGCTCCGCAGCTGCGGCGAGGTTCTGGGCGGCCAGCTGCGGGTCGTCGACGAACCCCGCGTCCGGGGTGTAGAGGCATCCCAACGTGCCGGTTGGGTCCTCGAAGAACGCCTCGTCGTCCACCGGCTTCGGCGGCCAGTACCGGCCGACGTCGATGCCCGGCACCCGAGCGGCGAGGGTCTCCGCATCCCACTCCTCGTAGGGGACCCCGACGCTGTCGAAGAGCCGCGTGACGTGCTCTCGCGGGGCGACGGGGGCGTCCAGCACGATCATGCCGGTGCACCGGAACGACGCCAGCCCACCGACGTCGCCGCCGTGGCCCAGGTGCCGACGCCAGTCCTCCCAGCAGTGCTTCGCCTCCCAGGCGGTCGCGACGCCGTCCCACGTGGAGTAGTTGAAGCGGACGATGGCGCTCGACGCGCTCGTCGACCCGAGACCAGCTCCGCCGGCCTTGTCGACGACGACCACCTGGCGGCCCTGCTTCGCGAGCTCGAGGGCGATCGACGCCCCGATGACTCCGGCACCGATCACCACTGCGTCTGCCGTATGCGTCATCGCGATCCTCCCGAGGCGGACCAGTCCCCACCAGGCCTCCGAGCGTACCGAAGAGGTCGGCGCGCCCGCTGCGAGCGGCTCTTGGCCGACGACGGCCCGGTGCCGAGGTGGACGTTCGGGTATCGTTCGGCGGGGGCCGAGCACGTGGTCGACACGTGGGAGGTGCTGGGCGGCGGGTCGAGGACCGGTGCCGGGCATCACTGCCCGGTGTACGACGACCCCCGCTGGGACGGCACCTTGTCGGCTACGTTCCGCAACCTGTGCACGGGCAGTGGACGACCCGCAGCTACGACCGGGAGGTCGCGGAGCGCGGCACGGTGCCCAACACGAGCTGTACTTCTCGCTGGTCCCCCGGTCCGTCAACGGCGGGGAGGGCGACTGCCCGGCGCTGCTGGGCGGCCGGTTCCAAAGGGTGCGCACGAACGAGCCGGGCGTCTTCCAGCTGCTCCGGATCGGGGATGCCCTCGCCAGCCGCAACGTGCACGCGGCGATCCGGCGGCCGGCTCCTGGTGGCGGGTGACAGTGACCGACATGCAGTCCGGTTCCCCGTCGTTCGGGGGGCCGGAGCCGGCGATCGGCCTGGCCGTCTCGGGGCAGATCGCCCGCCGTCTCGGGCTCCCGTGGCGGTCGGGGGCGGGACGCCCACCGCCAGCCATGCGGTCGACTTCAGTCCGGGTGCGAGTCCTTCAACACCCAGGTAGGCGCCTTCCTGGCGGGAGGATGCGCTAGTCGTCGGCGCCAGCTGTGGCGCTAGAGCTGCCCGCGCCGGCCGCGTCGGTCGTTCCGCCCGGCGCCTGGGGGCGGTCGCCGAGCTCGGTGGCGCCTGGTCCGGCCGGCGGCGCGGCGCGGTCGGCGAGCTTCATGACCGCGGCCGCTCCGCCCAGGCCGGCGGCCAGCTCGGCGAGCGCCCAGCCGAAGCCCTTGTGGCGCTTGGTGAGGATCCCGTCGACCGACGGGAAGCCCGGTCCGACCTCGGTGAGGGCGAAAGCGACCGCCATGATGAGGGCGTTGAGCTCGTAGCCGTTGTCCTTGTTCCACGGGCCGTTCTTGGCGTGGACCTTCGCGATGGCGGTAGCCATCACCCCGGTCAGCATGGCGGCGCCGAGGGGGGTCCACATCCCGGCGGCAAGCAGTCCGCCGCCGATGGTCTCGGACGCCCCGGCTGCGGCGGCAAAGGGTCGCCCGGGCCTGAAGCCCATGGCCTCGAACCCGGCGGCGGTGCCGTCCAGGCCGGCCCCGCCGAACTTGCCGGCGAGCTTCTGCAGGCCGTGGCCAGCCATCAGGCCTCCGAGGCCGATGCGCAAGGTGGTAGTCGCTAGACCCATGTGGGAGTTCCTCCTGTGCTCTGGGCGCGGTGGGACCGCCAGGGAGCTCACCCAGGTCTATTCCCCGCCGGGGTCCCTTCCACGCTCACCGGCGGTGGGGGCAGCGGCCGGCGCCCGCCGAGGAGAGGGTCCCCTGGCGCCCGGACCGCCTCGCCTGCGTCCCGGCGGGCCTTCCACGCCAGGCCGGCGAGGGCTTCCAGGACGACCCGGTTGGCGAGAT
>JAJZWW010000546.1 GCA_021846485.1 Actinomycetes bacterium | reverse complement strand
TCTTTCGGAGTTCGCCTACACGGCCGTGTTGCTCGTGTCGATCGCTTCGTCTGTCCTCATTGCACCGACGCTGCGGCGACTGGTCGGGGACTGGGAGGGCAGCGAAGACGAGCAGCACCGCTTGGCCCACGAAGAGCGCATCGAGAGCCATCTGCTGGTGCGCGAGCAGCGATTGCTCGTTCCCGAGCTCCCCGACACCAACCGGGGGCTGGCCGCGACGCTCTTCGACCGGGCCTGGCCCGATGCGGCTGAGCTCACGGTGCTCTCGTCGGTTGCCGACCCCGACGGCGAGGTGGTTGGCGAGGTGGGGCGTCCCGTCCGCTGGCGTGCTGCGCCCGTCACCGAGCCCGTCGAAGCGGCGCTCGAAGAGGCCCGCCTCGGCTACGGGGTGCTCGGGATCGGCATCTCACCGACCGCGCACGGCCTGCCTCCCGCCGTCGCCGCGTTGCTCAACGGCAGCCCGCTGCCCAGCGTCCTCATCAGGCCCGCACTCAGACACGGTGAGCGCATGGAGGTGCCCCGCCACATCGCGGTCGCCACCACCGGGACAACGACAGGGATCGGCGCAGAGGAGCTGGCGTCGAGCCTCGCCCACCGCCACGGAGCGCGCCTGCACATCGTCCACGTGACGCCCGACGACACGGTGACGGTGTCCCGACGCCGGATCATGAGCGCGGCGGAAGCGCCGGGAGGTGTTCTCGACAAGGCCTCCGACCGCGCCCAACAGGCAGGGGTGCGGCCCAAGATCGCTCGAGAGCGAGCCCTGTCCGTCAGCCGCGGGTTGCTGGAGTACGTCCAGCAGCACCGGATCGATCTGCTGGTTGTCGGGGCCCGCCTCCGGCGCGTCGGCGATGCGCCCTTCCTGGGCTCCACCGTGGAAGAGCTTCTGGGCTCGCCGCTTCCCGTGGCGCTCGTGGCGGTCGTCGTTCCCGATGCGCCCGCCGGAGATCTGGACCAGCCCTACATCGAGCGCCAAGCACCCTGAGACCAGGTCCGACCCGGCGCCCGCCGAGCCCAGGGCGAGCCGGTTGGCGCCGTGGACACCGCCCCAGGTCCGGCCCGGCCCCCGCCGAGCCCAGGGCGCGCCGGTTGGTGCCGTGGACGCCGCCCCAGGTCCGACTCGGCGCCCGCCGAGGCCAGGCTCGTGTGGCCCTGCGACCTGCCTGGCCGTCGGATCCTCCTGGCGCCCGCTGCCCCGGCCTCGCCCAGCTGCACGAGGGCCATTTGCACTTACCTCCGCAAGTACGTACAATAGGTCCATGACGCCGCTCGACTTCGTGATCTCCCTGGCGCTGATCTCGGTCGCCGCCGGCGTGCTCGGGTCGCTGATCGGCCTGGGCGGGGGAGTCGTGATCGTCCCGGTCCTCACGCTCCTGTACCACGTGGACATCCGCCTGGCCATCGGGGCGAGCATCGTCTCGGTGATCGCCACCTCGAGCGGGGCGGCGGCGGCCTACGTGCGGGAACGGATGACCAACCTTCGTGCGGGGATGTTCCTCGAGATCGCCACGACGACCGGAGCGGTGAGCGGCGCCTACCTCACCACCTTGCTGCCCACCCGGTTCTTGTTCCTCTTCTTCGGGCTCGTCCTGGCCTACTCGTCGTTCGCCACCTTCCGACGCCGGCACGCCGACGCACCGCTCACCGTGTCCAACGACCGGATCGCCAACTACTTCAACCTGCACGGCTCCTACTACGACCCGGCCGAGCAGCGCGAGATCTCCTACAAGGTGGTCGGCACCAAGCCCGGTCTTGCCCTCATGTACGTCGCTGGGCTGGTGAGCGCCTTGCTCGGCATCGGCTCGGGTGCGCTGAAGGTGCCGGCCATGGACAGCGCCATGCACCTCCCCATGAAGGTGTCCTCGGCCACCAGCAACTTCATGATCGGGGTCACCGCCGCCGCCAGCGCCGGGGTGTACTTCATCCGGGGCCAGATCGACCCCATCATCGCCGCTCCCGTGGCCGCCGGCGTGCTCCTCGGGGCGACCTTCGGGGCCCGGGTGCTGGGTCGGGTCACCAGCAAGACGGTCCGGCTCGTGTTCGTCGTCGTCCTCGTCGTCATCTCCCTCGAGATGCTCCAGAAGGGGATCTTCCCGTGACCGACATGAGTGGCACCACTGGCACTCCACAGCCACCCGCCTCCCCTGGGCCGACGCCGGCCCCGGAGGGTCTGGGCGGTTCCGGCCGTCGCCGCCAGCTCAGCGCCGAAGAGGCGGCCGCGATGGAGGAGAAGGTCCGCAAGGTCGAGCTGGCGATCAGCCTGGTGCTGCGGATCGGCGTGGTGGTGAGCGTGGCCGTCATCGCCGCCGGGCTCGGCCTCATGTTCGCCCACCACGGCGCCTACCTGCCCATCCGGGGACACTTCTCCTACAAGGAGCTCACGTCGAGGTCGACGTCGTTCCCGCACTCCTTCGGCTCCCTCGGGCACTCGATCGCCCAAGGCGAAGGGCGCGGGATCGTCGTGCTCGGCGTCTTGATCCTGATCCTCACCCCCATCTTGCGGGTGGC
>JAJZWW010000545.1 GCA_021846485.1 Actinomycetes bacterium | reverse complement strand
CCGAAGCAGCCGGGCTGACCATCGAGCGGCGAGATGGGACGTGGTGGTTGCTCGTGGTACCAGAGGTCTGGGTGTCACCCCCCAAGGACCGCTCAGCCCAGCGAGCCGAGCAGATGGCGGCTGGGACCTTTGTCCAGCAGAAACGGGCCACCCGGTACAACAGCGCGACCAACACGATCCTGGACGCCTGGGTGCGCCTTCTGTCCGCCGGCCTCGGTCCGCGCCAGGTGAAGACGTGGAATCTCGGACCAGCAGAAGGGATCGATCCGATCTTCGAGATCGACGGGCACACGGCCTTCAGTCGACCGCTGCGCATCGCTGGCCGAGTCGGGGAGCATGGGCTGTGAGCGCCGAGCTCCATGGCTACAGCGAGCTGGCAGAACCGGACCTCGCATTCGACCCCACCGATCGCTCGCAGGTCGCGGTCAATCCGCTCGTCGGCCTGAGCAACCACGGTCCCTTCTCGGCGCGGGCGTTCGCCACCGCGCCCTTCATCATCCGTATCGCCCTGCTCGCCCCCCAAGACGACCTACCTCGCTTACGTGAACAGCTGAACGATCTCGTCCGCTCCCACAAGCCGCAAGAGCGCCGCGAGTACCTGCCCGACTGGCCTGGGTTCGAGCCGGTATTCAGGGCCAAGCTCAAGCCGGCGGAAGAGCCGGCCCAGATCCCGCTACCCGCGAACCTCGATGGCGACCTTGCGGCCGCCGCGAACCCTCGGGAGCACCTTGCCCAGGTGCTCGCCGAGGGGCTGCGCAAGCTTGCCATCGTCCGAGATCGCTTCGCCGTCGTGGTCTTCTACCTTCCGCCGAGATACGAGCCCTTCTTCGAGGACCACGACACCGGCTTCGACCTTCACGACACCGTCAAGGCACTCGGAGCACAACTCGGGCTCACCACCCAGATCATCACCGACAGCGCGCTCACCTACCGGTGCCGGGCGAGCGTCGCATGGCGGCTCGGCACGGCCCTGTACGCCAAGGCCGGCGGCACCCCGTGGAAGCTGGCCACGCACGAGAGCCCCCTCGATCCCGACACCGCCTACATCGGCCTCTCCTACGCCATCCGCTCCACGCAGGGAACGACCGCTTTCGTCACCTGCTGCAGCCAGGTGTTCGACTCAGATGGCGGCGGCATGGAGTTCGTCGCCTACGACGTCGGTCAAGGAACCGACCTCCGCAACCCCTACCTCTCCCGAGAGGACATGCGGCTCGTCATGTCCCGCAGCCTCGCCCTCTACCAAGACCGCCACGCTGGCCGCAGTCCCAAAAGGCTCGTCGTCCACAAGCAGAACCCGTTCCAAGCCCAAGAGGTCGCCGGCTGCACCGATGCCTGGGGTGCCACCACGACGCTGTCGTGTATCAACATCACCCGGCCGTCTTGGCGCGGCGTCACCCTCGACGCCGCCCGGCAACAGGGCAAGCCCGCCCAGGCTGGCTATGCCGTCGCCCGAGGCACCGCCTTTCAGCTCGACGATCGCTCCATGCTCCTCTGGGTGGCGGGGAACTCCCGCCCCTCCACGCTCAGCGGCCAGCACAACTACTACCAAGGAGGGAAGGGCACCCCCCGACCCCTGCTGCTCTCGAGAGACGCCGGGGCCGGTCCGCTCGAAGAGGCCGCCTCCCAGGTGCTGGCGCTGAGCAAGATGGACTGGAACAACGACGCCCTCTACGACGGGCTGCCCTGCACGTTGCGCTATGCCCAAGTGCTCGCCCGCACGATCAAGCACATCCCCGAGCTCGCCCCCCGGCCCTACGACTACCGGCTGTTCATGTAGCCGTGGCCGACCTCCTCCATCCGCGCACGAGGAATGCCTTCCGAGAGACCTGCAGCGACTACGCCGTCGTCCGCCAGATCTGCCAGGCGTTCGAAAACGAGGGGTTCCACCCCGCACCCGAGGACGCCGCCCCTCAGGGCGGCTGGTACGGGCCGGGACATCGGCGAGGAACCTTCGACTGCTACACCTCAACGATCGACTGGGCGAATGCGAGCGAGATCCGACGCCTTCTTAACGTGTTCGAGGAGATCCTGGGCTGGCTGGACGCCGACGATGAGTACGCCGCCAAACGAAGGGAGCAGCTGTCACGGCAGCTCGCCCGAGATGGCTTCGCAGTGGATGACACAGGCCGAATCCGAACCTCGGTCCACGCGGCCTCCGGTCTCGACCTCTCCGGGCTGCGCGAGCCGGACGCCATTTTCGAACATCTTGAACGCATGTCCGGCGCCATGGACACCGATCCAGCCCTGGCGATAAGCGGAGCGAAAGCGCTCGTCGAAGCGACGGCCAAGACCGTGCTCGAAGAGCTGCAGCAGCCCTACGACGAACGCGCCGATGTTCCCGCGCTGGTAAAAGCCGCCCAGAAGGCCCTTCAGCTACACCCCGAGCTGTTGGCGCCCACCGCGAAGGGCGTCGATGCGATCAAGCGGGTGCTCTCTGGCCTGTCGCAGATCGCCGTCAGCGTCGCCGAGTTGCGTAACGAGTACGGCACCGACCATGGCCGTAGTCGTCCGACCTTG
>JAJZWW010000544.1 GCA_021846485.1 Actinomycetes bacterium | reverse complement strand
GCCGTCTCGGCAGCGTCGCCACCATGCTCGCTGGCGCCCTCACCGGCGCCCTCCTCCTCCGAATAGGACTTGCCTGGCCGCTCGTCGCGGCCGCTCTCCTGGGCATCGTCGCCATCGTTCTCGCCCTAGTGCCGGACCATGGCTGAGCAGTCCGGCCCGCTCGTGGAGCAACCCTGGACGCTCACGACACCCCTGCCGTTTGACGGCGTGGCCTCGAACCCACGGGGCCGCTCGGCGGGATCAGCTGTCACCGACACGACATGTACCGGTGATAGCCGGAACGTGCACAGTGCGACGGGCGTGCCGGCGAGCAGGTACCAGTGCCGCCATCGGAGACGAGGCAGAGGGGGATGACAGACAGCCAACGCATATTCGGGAGCCTTCTCAATTGCGAGAATCGTCGCAGAGCAGGGACGTCCCGGTGAATCGGCCAGTCGAAATGGACCTGAAGTTGCGTTGGCGGGGGATGGATACGCCGACCGGTCGACTCCTGGCCGGGCTTCGCGTAGGCAGACGCCACTTGGGCGCCGCCGAGCGGCGATTCGCGAAGCGCGGCGAGATGCGGAGTATCGTCGCCTTTCCTGCCCCAGCCAGCCGGGTCAAACGAGCAGAGTGCTGCCGGCAGCCGACACCTGGGCTCGCATCCCCTTGGACGGTGCTGCGAGCAGCTTGCGAAACGCCGAGCGCACGCTTGGGTTCACGCCGAGCGCGCTGAGTACGTATGGGCCGGCCACCAGAACAGCGCCCGGGCTTCCTCGGCGGTGAGCCCCGAGAGGTTGAGGTGCGTCCAGCCGCACCCGCTGCTCGATCGGGTGAGGCATGACCGACACCGGTCGAAGCCGAAGGCGATCCTTACGTGATCGGCCGCTGACATGACTGACTGCTGGCGGTCGCCTCATCGCCTCGTCCGCCTGGTAGGAGGACGTTGGACACTGGCGGTTCTAGGCGAGCTCGCGGATCACGGTCGCCGCTACCAGGAGCTTCATGACTCGTTGGATGGGATCTCGCACAAGGTCCTGACCGAAACGCTGAGGCGCGCGGAGAGCGACGGCCTGATAAGTCGCACCCTTGATCCCGAGCGTGTCGAAACAGCCACGCTCTACGAGCTGACCGACCTCGGCAGATCCCTCGTCGAGCCCCTCGCAGCGTTGGGGCAGTGGGTTGACGCCAACTGGCACCTCGTCGATGCGGCCCGTCGCCGGTGGGACGCCCGAGCCAATGGGCGGTGACGGGCGGACCGTCTTCTGCTCTCTTCCGGGTTCCACTGGGCGCTTCGGGCCCGGGCGGGCCATCGCCCCCGGCTGCACGGTTTTCGGCGCCGGCGCCCTGCGATGGGTCGTCACCGTCACTCGCGCTCCCGACTTCGTAACTGGCCTGCTCGGCGGCGTGCTCCCGACAGGCGTCGGTGTCGGGCTCGCGCTCCCCACGGTTGTTCTCGACAGCGACTACGTCGCTCCCCCCACAGCGCTTCGCGCCCGGGTCGGCCCTGCCCGCCTGCCCCAGCCCCAGCACCGACCTCTACACCGTGTCCAGGCGTGCAGCTCGGCGACCCTTGGCCGAGCCGATCGATCCCGGGTGACATCTGGGGATCCGGCGGACTTCGCGGCGGCCTCGCTCTCGCTCTGGAGACCCACCGTCCGGCGTAACGCTGGCGCCGGTCGCCCGCCGCCGGGCGGTTGTCAGCCGTTGACGATCATGCCGCCGTTTACGTGCAGGACCTGCCCGGTGATGTAGGAGGCGTCCCGGCCGGCCAGGAACACGTAGGCGGGGGCGACCTCGGCGGGTTGTCCGGGGCGCCCGAGTGGCACGTCGCGGCCGAAGTCGCCGAGCTGCTCGGACGGCAGGGATGCATCGATGAGCGGGGTCCATATCGGCCCTGGTGCGACCGCGTTGGCACGGACGCCGTGCGAGGCGAGGGAGAGCGCGAGGGAGCGGGTGAACGACACGATCGCGCCGTTCGCGGCCGCGTAGGAGATGGCCTCGCCGGCGCCGGTGTAGGCCTCGGCCGCGGCGGTGTTGACGATGGCGCTGCCCGGGCGCAAGTGGGGCAGGGCCTTCTGGGTGAGGATGAACTGGGAGAACACCAGGGTGTGGAACACCGCCGCGCGTTCGGCTGAGTCGACTCCGAGCAAGCTCGCCTTGTGCATCTTCACCCCGGCGTTGTTGACGAGCACGTCGAGGTGCCCGAAGGCCTCGAGCGCGAGGTCGATCACCGCCTGGGTATGTGGGGTCTCGTAGCCGATGTCCCCGGCGATCAGCTCGCAGCGCCGCCCGTGGGCTTCGACCAGGGACTTGGTCTCCTCGGCGTCGGCGTGCTCGTCGAGGTAGGCGATCACGACATCCGCGCCCTCCTTGGCGAAGATCACCGCCACCGCGCGGCCTATCCCGCTGTCCCCGCCGGTGATGACAGCGACCTTGCCCTCCAGCTTGCCCGAGGGACGGTAGTGCGGGTCGTCGAAGACCGGCCGGGGCTCCATACTCGACTCCAGACCCGGGGGATCCTGGCGCGGTGACGCCA
>JAJZWW010000543.1 GCA_021846485.1 Actinomycetes bacterium | reverse complement strand
GGCGGACCGCGCTCTATCGCTCCCTCCCACCCGGCGGCGCCCTGAGTTTCCCGAGGTTCTCGGTCCGCTGGCCGGTGCCGTGCGAGCCGGGGATCGTGCGCCTGCCGGGCAGGGGGCGGTCACTGCCCCGGAGTGGCCCGCCGGATCGCCGCCAGTTGGAGGGCCAGCAGCAGAACCAGGATCAGCCCCAGCGGCAGCGCCACCACCCCGGCCCGCGCCCGTGACGGGGCTGCCACCAGCAATTCGAAGCCCGCGACCACAAGACCAAGGCCGGGGTACAGGAGCAACCCGGCCGTCCTGCCCCACCGGCGGTTGGCCCCCGTGAGGCCGAGGTGGACCGGCACGCGGCTCTCCGGCGGGAGCGTGAGGAAGCCCCAGCCCGCCGCCAACCACATGAAAAGGAGCGGAAGCAGGGCGATCAGGACCGCCACGCAACGTTCCTCCACCGCATCTGCGCGCTCCCGCCGGGTGGCAGCCGTGAGGCACCGGTCGGCTGGTTCTGAGAGCCGCTGGAAGCAGCCGGCGCGGCGATGGCCGTCCTCAACTCCGCTGGAACCGTCGGCTCGCCTCGACCGCCAGGCGGTCGACGCGGTTGTTGCCGGCGGAGTCCTGATGGCCCCGCACATGGGCGAGGCGCACTCCCCCATCCAGCTCGGCGAGCAGGCGGTCGATGGCGGGAAACAGGTCCCGGTTGGCGTTGCGCTTCCAGCCTTTGCTCAACCAGCCGATCACGTTGAGGGAGTCCACGTGCAGCAGCAGCCCCTGATCCGGCCGGCGACGCCGGGCGAAGGCGGCCATGGCCTCGCGCGCCGCCACCAGCTCCATCCGATTGTTGGTGGTCGAGGGCTCACCGCCGGACCCCTCCTCCACCCCGTCCTCCCACTCGATCAGGAACCCCCAGCCGCCCGGGCCGGGGTTGCCACTGCAGGCGCCGTCGCTGTAGGCAGAAATCCACTTGGAGGGCCGCCTGGTGCCGGAGGTCACAGCAGCAGGATGCGCTCGCAGTTCTCGCAGAGCACGAGCTGGTCGCCGTGCAGCTCCTCCACGATCCGGTGGGGCAGTGGGAGGCGGCAGCCGCTGCAGGTGGAGCCCACCACCCGCGCCACGGCCGGCTGGCGGCGCTGGGAGATGCGGCGGTAGGTGCGCAGCACCGACTCCGGCAGCTGGGCGGTCAGCCCGGCGATCTCCGCCCTCGCGGCGGCTTCCGCCTGAGCGCGGGTCGGGGCGCGCTGCTCGTCGGCCGCCCTGGCCGCGGCGACCTCCTGGGCTCGCTCCTGGAGTGCCTGATCCAGCCGAACGAGCTCCCGCTCATCATCCTCCACCAGCTCGATCTGCTCCAGCTGGCGCTCGTCCAGTGAGTCCAGCTGGCTCCTCAAAGAGTCCAGCTCGTGCTGGCGCCGCTGCAGGTCGGCGGGGTTGCGGACGCTGCCGTCATAGAGGGCCCGCTCGTGCCGGGTGGCCCGCTCCTTGAGATTGGCGGCCTCGAGCTCGAGTTGGCGGAGCGCCGAGGTGCGCTGCCGAAGCCGGGCCTCCCCCTCCTCCCGCTGCCGGACCAGCCCCGAAGATACCGGGTCGGGGCCAGCACGCCGGGAGACCGCCTCGGACTCCGCAGAGAGCGCGGCCAGCCGACCCTCCCACTCCTCCAGCGCCGCCAGCAGCTCGGACTGTCTCATCGCCGTTGCCACAGGAAGGTGTGGTATGCGCGGCCACGCTCGAGAGTGAGGGTGCGGTGCGCGGACCACCCCGGCCGGCCGGCCATCCAGGCGTTGAGCCACTCCCATCGCTGCATCGGCTGCAGACACACCCAGGCCAGCTCCCTGAGCACCGCCGGATCCGCCTCCAGGATCGCGGCCGCCGTGCGGCCTCCCATGCCGGCGATGACCGCGCCCTCCACGCCCAGCCCGGCCAGCGGACGCAGCCCCCACCCCTCCAAGACGGTGACCGGGCTTGCCTCCCCCAGCATTCGCCGCAGCTCATAGGCGGGACCGGGTCTCACCTCGGTCGCGAAGACGCTCCCGGGCGGCCGTGAGGCCGCCAGCTCCAGGGCCACGCGGCCGTGGCCGCTGCCGATGTCGGCGACCCGCCCGGATGTGGGGCAGAGCTCCAGCACGGCTCGCAGGCGCGGGCCGAGGCGCGCCCGGGGCGGGGCGGAGATCATCCGGCAACCCTGGTCGAGGTCGCCACCAGCTTGTCGAGGACACTGCGGGCGGCCCCCCGATCCAGGCTCTCCCGGGCTTGCTCAAGCCCCTCCGGCAGATCCCGGGCCCGCTCCCCGGCGACCAGGGCGGCGGCGGCGTTGAGTAGCACCACGTCCCGCTTCGGGCCCCGCTCCCCCTCCAGCACCCGGAGCAGCGCCGCCGCGTTCTGGGCAGCGTCTCCGCCGCTGAGGGACGCGCTGGACGCTCGTTCCAAGCCAAGCACAGCGGGATCGACCCGGTCCGGGATCACCTCGCCCGCGCGGACGTGCCAGATCGGTGACGGCCCGTCCAGGCCGAGCTCGTCCAGCCCGCCCGGACCCGAGAACACCA
>JAJZWW010000542.1 GCA_021846485.1 Actinomycetes bacterium | reverse complement strand
ACCCGAGCTGCGGCGCTCGTTGGGTCAATCGGCTGTGCCGGATCGTGCGGGTCTCGTCCCACTGGCTCGCGGTGCCGTCGGGGCCGCCGAGTCGGACGTGCAACTCAACATCACGATCGGCGCTCGCTGTGGTCACCAGTCTCGCCTCCCGCCACGTTTCGGGTGCTTCGCCATATGACCGACCATACGACGCCCGACGGTTGTTGCACCCTTATCCGCACCAAAGGGAACCAAACACGGAGCGCTCGAGAGGTGTCCCTGACAGCCGTCGCTCAGCCGCACAGAATTACGCGCCTCGAAGGCGACCCGAGCGGCAGGTAGGGGGCGCAGACTCGGCGATCACGCGTGACTCAACCCTCGATGGAGGCCGTGGTTGGCGAGGCACCGATTGCCGGGCGACCACGACCAGGGTCGGTTACGGGGAAGGTGCCTACGGTGGTGATCCAAACCATCTGGGGCCCGGTCGCCTCGTCCTCCGAGTTCCACCGACTCAGGAGGTATTCCATGACCACCAATCCATCGACCGCCATCGTCGTCTACGACCCCGAGCGTGCCGATCCCGAGCACATTGCCCTTGCCTGGTTTCTTGGCGGCTACCGGGGTCTCACCCGCGACGCATACGCCTTGGACCTTCGCCAGTTCTTCGCATTCTGCGACGAGCACCAGCTGGATCTGTTCGATGTCCGACGCTCCAACATCGAGACCTACGCACGAAAGCTCGAAGCCCGAGGAAAGGCGACGGCCACGGTCGCCCGCCGGCTGTGCACGGTGACCGGGTTCTACCGCTACGCCGAGGAGGAAGGCCTGATCGCCCACTCTCCGGCGGTCCACACGTCCGTCGTCCTCGGATCGACTACGAGTCTCATGCCATTGGCCTCGACCGAAACGAGGTGGGAGCACTCCTCGTCGCGGCAGGACTCGGGCCTGCAGGTGAGCATGCGCTGGTATCACTGCTGGCGCTGAACGGGCTGCGGGTCTCAGAAGCGATCGGGACCGACATCGAGGCCCTGGGCCTCGAGCGCGGCCATCGCACCCTCACCATCGTGCGCAAGGGAGGCAAGACCGTGACCATCCCAATGGCACCTCGTACCGCCAGAGCCGCTGACCTGGCCATCGGCGAACGCGACAGCGGCCCCATCTTCATCGGCGCTGACGGCAAGCGTCTCGACCGTCACGGGGCCATCCGGATTGTCCGGCGAGCAGGAATCACAAAGCCAATTGGACCCCTTACCCTCAGGCACACATTCATCACGACTGCCCTTGATGTCGGAGTGCCGCTGCGAGACGTGCAGGAGGCCGCCTCCCATGCCGACCGGCGCACCACGATTCGCTACGACCGGGCCCGGGTCTCCGTGGACCGCCACGCCGCCTACATCGTGTCCACCTACATCGCAGGCGCTGCCCGCTGACCATCCCGATATTCTGGGCGCCAGCAGGTTCCTGCTGGCGCCCAGGGTCGAGAAACTGCTGACCACGCATATAACGCCGAGTATGGACGGGTCCGCTCCGATGCCGGACGGGATGCTCAAGAGACACAGATTACCCAGTTCTGGGTCCCGCCCGTCTGGGTGGTGTCAGTGCAATACTGCTCGGAGTGAGGTCGCAGGCACCGAGTGGGGGGCGAGTCGTGGCAAGGAGAGCCCCTCTCGGGGTGCAGCCTCGAACGTTGTGGGCGAACATGGCGGTCGCACCGGCGACCACTCGCCTGCCAGGGAGGGCCGATCCTCAGGCTGGCAGACGGCTCACGTGTCGGCCACCAGGTGCTGGAGCGAGTCCCTCGCCGCTGTGGCACACGCAACAGCTTCGGCCCCGAGTTCGTCCAGGGCCATGGCGATCTCCGCATTGTTGGAGGGGGAGCTGTCGATCCGAGCGTTGAAGACGCCGGCGACCGCGTTGAAGCGCTCGATGGACCTGTACGCTGCCAACGCCACCGTCATGATCGGGTCCGGCAGGTCCGGGACGACCTCGAAATGCACCAGGCGCGGCAACGAGACGTATGTGTCCAGTACACGGAACGACCCGCCGAGACCCGCGATGTGGTCGAGTTCCGCTGCCAGGGCCCGGCTGGCCCGCTGCTGTCCGTCGTGCTTATCCGCCCGCCGTCGGGCCTCGGTGGTCGCCTCGGATCTGTCGGCCTCGTGCCGAGCGCTCCTGCGGGTGATGATCGCCCCGACGTAGGAACCAGCGAAAGCGAATAGGGCGCCGGCCAAGACGAGGATGCCGATCTGGAGCCAAACGGACAGGGAGACCCCCACATGACCGCTGACGTTCACAGGGAGCGGCGACACCCCGGCTGCCAACCAATTCATCGGTACTTCGCCAGGACCTTCTCTCGCTTCGAAGGCTGGATGTTCGCCTTCGTCACATCCCCGCCGTAGAGGGCGAGCACCCGCTTGTCCATGACCTTGCGCCACAACGGCGGTAGGTACGCCAAGCCGAGCATGAGCCCGTACCCCGAGGGCAGTTGGGGAGCATCGTCGAAGTGCCGCAGTGTCTGATAGCGGCGGGTCGGGTTGGCGTGGTAATGGG
>JAJZWW010000541.1 GCA_021846485.1 Actinomycetes bacterium | reverse complement strand
GCTGGGGGACGTTTCGCGCCGTTCGGATCACCACGCCGCGGTTCCGCTTGCCGATGACGAAGAGGTCGCGCGCCCCCACGTGCGAGCCAACGACACCGACCACCTCAAGCCGGCTGCCACCCGCGCTGCCGACGTGCCTGCGCCACGGGTGCGCCTGCAGCCGCCGATTCTGCCCGGTGCCGACCGCTCCGCCGGTGCCGACCGCTCCGCCGGTGCCGACCGCTCCGCCGGTGCCCAGCGCTCCGCCGGTGGCGACCGCGTTAAAGACGTGCCTGCGCCACGGGTGCACCTGCAGCCGCCGATTCTGCCCGGTGCCGACCGCACCGCCGGTGCCGACAAGCCAGCCGCGCTCGTGCCGCCGCTTGGCGTGGACCGGCCGCTCGATGACCTGACCATGCTCGTGCCCGTCGTCGAGGTCGGGCCACCGGCGCCCGGGGTGATGCCGGTCGTGGCGCCGCCCTCCGAGCCGGATCGCCCGATGCTGTTTGACGACGCCCTCGAGGAGACTGAGCCGCCCCGCCGCCCGAGACGCGAGATGCGCACGCTTGCTCCCGGGCCCGGGCGTGAGAACCTCGCCCGGCGAGCCGCGACCGGTGCGGCCGCGGCGGTCGTCGCCGGCGCCCTCGCCGTCGGTGGCTACGAGCTCGCCTCGAGCCGGTCGCCTTCCTCCCCAAGTCAAGGGTCGGCGAGCGCCGCATCGAGCACCGTCGCGCCCCGAGGGGGGGGCACCGCCCCGCAGCACCGGGCGCACGCATCCACCACGACCACGACGCCTCCCGCGGCCGCCACGCACGCGCACCACAGCGGCGGGCTGCAGCCGACTTCGGTGTCCTCGACGGTCGTGAGCTACACGGTGCCCTCGTCGAGCTACACGGTCACGGTCACCGCCTCGGCGGCGGGTGCTTGCTGGGTGGGGGTGCAGCCGTCCGCCAGTGCGTCGAGCTATCTGTGGATGGACACGGTCGCTCCTGGGGCGAGCGCGAGCTACAAGGCCACGGGCACCGTCGCCGTGCGGGTCGGGAACCCCAGCGTGCTCTCCCTGCAGGTGAACGGCCAGAAAGTCAACCTGCCCGCCGGACGCTCGCAGGTCTACGACGTCGTGCTCTCGCCCAGCCAGGGCTCGGCATAGCCCGGAGGTCGCCGACGGGCGGCCCCAGCCGGCTCAGCGGGTGGTGGACTCCCACTTGGTGGGGGCGGCGGCGAGCGCAGGGTGGCTGACCAGCAGATGCCACACCACCGCCGCCAGACCTTCGGTGAGCGGGGTCACGTGCTCGGGGAACCGGGGCGGGATGACGACGCAGGCCGTCGCGACCCTCGCGCTGTAGCCGCCGTCACGGCCCACGACTCCGAAGATCGAGGCCCCCACCTCACTCGCCCACTCAAGGGCGCGGACCAGATTCGCCGAGATGTTGCGCTCGAGGTCGCCACCGCCGACGGAAAAGACCAAGACGCCGTCTTCGCGGCGCAGCCGGGAGCCGCGCAGCCATTCGACGAAGGTCGTCTCCCAGCCTTCGTCGTTGGCGCGTGCGGTGAGCTCGGAGACATTGTCGGTGGGGGCGTAGGCCTCGAAGCCGCACAGCTTGCGGAAGTCGTTGACGGCGTGGGAGGCATGGCCGGCCGAGCCGCCAACGCCGAGGATGAACAGCCGCCCACCGCGCTCGCGCACATCGGCGAGGCCGACGGCACAGCGCTCGATGGCCTCAGCGTCGATGCTGTCGATGACCTGCACGGTCTCGGCCAGGAATGATTGAGCGAAGGACATCGACCAAGAAAACCACAGCCGGCGGCCTGGCGCACCACGCGTGCGCGGCGATCTGGCCGCGTGCGGCAGTTGTTACTATGCAGATAGGAGAAATCCCGGGCCCCGCGCCGTGAGGCGAAGTGGTCCGGTCTCGTCTGCACGCCAGTCGAACGGAGCCGCTGATGACGACGACAGGCCTCGATCTCGGACGTTACCGCCTGGGCTGGAGCGACGCCGAGGACTACGTCTTCAAGCCGAAGAAGGGCCTCTCTGAGGAGATCGTCCGCGACATGTCGGCGATGAAGGGCGAGCCCGAGTGGATGCTGAAGTTCCGGCTTCGGGCGCTCCAGCGCTTCCAGCAGCGGCCGATGGCGCCATGGTTCGCCACGAAGATGCCCGAGCTCGATTTTGACGACATCTTCTACTACATCAAGCCGACGGAGAAGCAGGTCAACGCCTGGGACCAGCTGCCAGAATCGATGCGTCGAACCTGGGAGAAGCTCGGGATTCCCGAGGCGGAGAAGAAGTACCTCGCCGGTGTCACCGCGCAGTTCGAGAGCGAGGTCGTCTACCACCGCAACCGCGAGGACCTCGAGCGCCAGAATGTCCTGTTCTCCGACATGGACACGGCGGTGCGCGAGTACCCCGACATCGTCCGGCGCTACTTCGGAAAGATCATCCCGCCCAATGACAACAAGTTCGCCGCGCTCAACTCGGCCGTGTGGGCTGGCGGCTCGTTCATCTACGTGCGCCCAGGCGTCAAGGTCGAGATGCCCTTGCAGGCCTACTTCCGCATCAAC
>JAJZWW010000540.1 GCA_021846485.1 Actinomycetes bacterium | reverse complement strand
CTCTCCTCCGATCTCAATGATCAGCACAACCGCAGCGCCCACGACGCCGCCGCGACCTGCTGTTAATCATGGAACGACTGATCGCCCGCTGCCCGGCCGTCGGTCGCCGGGTGCACGCCCCGCGCTCGGAGGAGTGCGCCGCCAGCAGACCCCGCCGGACGCGCCGCCGGCCCCGGCCGCCCAGGCCACCCCGGGCGCCTCTCCGCCAGCTTCAGGGCCTGCCGCCGGCCAGCCGGCCGCCCCTGCCCCGGGTGGCGGTTCGCCGCAGGGTTCCCCGCCGAGCCGGGACGAGCTGACCAAGCTGTGGGCCGACCAGGTGCTGCCTGGGCTCCCCGGGCGGATCAAGGCCTACCTCTCGGCCGGCCACTTCGTGGACACCCCGGAGGGCGGGACGGCCTTCGCCCTGCCCGACCCGGGCCTGCTCGCCCGGGCCCTGCCGCTCCAGGGGGAGCTAGAAGCCGCCCTGGAGGCCGCCGCCGGCGTGCCCGTGCCCGTACGCCTGGTGGTCGAACAGGATCTCCCCCGGCCCGCCGGCGCCGCGCCGGACCAGGACGCCGCCTTCTACGACCTGGACGAGCTCGAGGATGCCGGCGCAGGGGTAGTGTCGCCCGAGCAGCGCCTACGGGAAGCGTTCCCCGGCGCCGAGGAGGTGACGCCGTGAGCGGCGAGGGGTCCGTGCCCGACCTGGGTGCGCTGCTGTCCCAGCTCGGCCAGGTGCAACACGACCTCCAGGCTGCCCAACAGGCGGCGACCTCCCAGGTAGTCACCGGCGTCGCCGGCGGAGGCTTGGTGAAGGTGGTCGGCACCGGGGGCCTCGACGTCGAGGCGGTCCTCATCGACCCCTCGGTCGTCGACCCGGCCGACATCGACGGTCTCCAGGACCTGGTGCTGGCCGCCGTCCGCGGCTTCGTCGACTCCGCCCGCCAGTCGCAGCGGCAGGCGCTCGACGGGATCGACCTCGGCGGGGGGCTCGAGGGACTGCTCGGCGGCTAGGCAGGCCGGGAGTTGTACGCCTCAGCGGTCCAGGCCCTGATCGACGAGCTCGGGCGGCTGCCCGGGGTCGGCCCCAAGTCGGCTCAGAGGATCGCGTTCCACCTCTTGAAGCTTCCCGACGAGGACGCACTGCGCCTCGCCAAGGCGATCAACACGGTCAAGGCCCGGGTGTCGTGGTGCCGCCGCTGCTTCAACATCGCCGAGAGCGAACGCCCCGGACCGGAGGCACCAGCGTCCACCGAGTGCGACATCTGCCGCGACGCGAGGCGGGACACCGGCCTGCTCTGCGTGGTCGAGGAGCCCAAGGACGTCGTCGCGGTCGAGAGGACCGGGGAGTTCCGCGGCCGCTACCACGTGTTGCAGGGGGCGATCAGCCCGATCGACGGCGTCGGTCCCGACCAGCTCCGGATCCGCGAGCTGCTCGCCCGGATCGGAGCCGAGGGCGTCGCGGAGATCATCCTCTGCTTCAACCCCAACATCGAGGGCGACGCCACGGCCCTCTACCTGTCCTCGCTGCTCAAGGACCTGCCGGTGAAGCTCACTCGCATCGCGAGTGGGCTGCCCGTCGGCGGCGACCTCGAGTACGCCGACGAGCTGACCCTCGGTCGGGCCCTCGAGGGCCGTCGCGAGGTCGCTCCCTGAGCCCCCGCCCCTCGGCTCAGGGGAGCGAGCGCAGCACCACCGCGTCGCCCTGGCCACCCCCGCCGCAGAGCGCGGCGACCCCCGTGCCTCCCCCGTGCCGGCGCAGCTCGTGGAGCAAGGTGAGGGCGAGGCGGTTGCCGCTCATGCCGATCGGGTGGCCGAGGGCGACCGCCCCGCCGTTGACGTTGACCACCCCTTCGGGCACGCCGAGGTCGTCGATGGAGGCGAGGGCCACCGCGGCGAAGGCCTCGTTGATCTCGAAGCGGTCGACGTCGGAGACCGAGAGCCCGGTCCGCTCGAGCGCTCGGCGGGCGGCGCGCGACGGCTGGGTGAGCAGGCAGGTGTCCGGCCCGGCGACCATCCCGTAGCCGGCGACCTCTCCGAGGGGGGTGGCCCCGTGGCGCTCGGCCGCAGCCCGGGACATCACGACCAGCGCGGACGCGCCGTCGGATATCTGGCTGGCGTTGCCGGCAGTCACCGTCCCGCCCGCGGCGAACGCCGGGCGGAGGCCGGCGAGCATCTCGGTGGTGGTGCCCGGGCGGATCCCCTCGTCGGCGTCCACCACCACGGGGTCCCCGCGGCGCTGGGGGACCGCGACCGCCACGATCTCCTCGGCGAGGACGCCGTCCTTGGTGGCCCGGGCGGCGCGCTCGTGGGAGAGGGTGGCGAAGGCGTCCTGGCGCTCCCGGGTGAGCGCCGGGAACGCCGGCAGGTACTGCTCGGTGTCGAGGCCCATCGCCTCGTGGGTGCCGGCGTCCTCCAGCCCGTCGTGGAGCATCGAGTCGACGAGCGTCGCCGACCCGAGCCGGTAGCCGGTCCGTGCCCCGGCCAGCAGGTGGGGGGCGGCGGTCATCGACTCCATCCCGCCGGCCACGACGACCTCCGCCTCCCCGGCGGCGATCATCA
>JAJZWW010000539.1 GCA_021846485.1 Actinomycetes bacterium | reverse complement strand
GTGGTGCTGCCGACACCAGTTGAGAAACCCCACGCTGTAGAAGCCACTGTCCGCTCGCAGGCGCACTCCCCGTGCCTCGCGGGCAGGGTTCGCAAGGCTCGCAGTACCAGTCTGGCGATGACGGTTGCCGCCACGGGGTCATCAACCCGACCCTCCCACTGGCTGGTGCTCGGCACCAGCAGGGGATCGCTGCGACCTCGACCCACTCCTGCAGCCGAACGGCGGCGCGGGTCGTGCGCGTCCACCTCGGCCTTCCACCGCGGCTTCATCCATGCGGGCCCTCGAGCTCACGGCAGGTCGCGGCGACCTCGCGCGCCAGGCTGCGGTCCGCTCCCAATCCGGGCTCGAGAGCATCGAGGAGAGCTCGTGCCGCCCCGTGGCGCTCGCCCGCGGCCAGTGTGACGAGTTCCCCAGCACGGGGGTCGGTGATCTCGACGCCGGAGCCGCGGAGGTGGGCAAGCCAGGCGCCGATGACCCGCCCGGCTCCCGGTGGGGCGGGCTCTCCCACCTCCCGGTAACGATGGATCACCGGGACCACCCGCTGGACGAGCTTCTGCGATCCGTCGCGGGCGATGAGGCTCAGGGTGTGACTCATCCGCGGGTTGCTCCAGCGAGCGACGAGCGCCGCGCGGTAGCCGGCCACCTCGTTGCCGGGGAGCGCGAGGACGGGGGTGACGCCATCCCACCAATCCTCCAGCCACTCCCGGCACCGCGGGTCGGCCAGGGCCTCGGCGACGGTGGCGTGCCCCAGCACGGAGCCCGCGTAGGCGAGCACGGAGTGGCCGCCGTTCAGGAGGAACAGCTTCCGGTCCGCAAACGGCCTGACATCGCTCACGAAGTGGGCGCCGGCGCTCTCCCAGGCGGGCCTGCCGGCCGAGAAGTCACCGCAGAGCACCCACTCGCTGAAGGGCTCGGTCACCACGGCGCAGCGGTCCTCACGGCCGGTGGCGCGCTTCGCCCACGCCAGGTCGGCTGTGGTCGTGGCAGGGGTTATCCGATCCACGGCCGTGGAGGCGAACGAGACGCTCGCCGATATCCACTCGTCCAGATCTTGGCGCACCGCGCGGCACATCTCGAGGACCACGGCACGGGTCGTGTCGCCGTTGCCCAGGAGGTTGTCGCAGGGGACAATGGTGATCGGTCCCCCATCCGCGATCCGGCGAGCCGCGAGGCCCGCCACGAGCCGCCCCGGCATGGTGCGGAGCGAGGGCACCAGCTGGGCGCTCGTCCCGCGCAGACGCTCGATGTCGGCGGCGACCACCGGGTGACCGAGATCGAGGTGCCCATTGCCGTCCAGGTGATATCCGGCCTCGGTGACCGTCAGCGTCACCAGCGCCACCTGCGGCGACGCGAAGTACTCGGCCCAGGCCCCGGCATCGTCGCCATCGTGGGCGGCGCTGATGCTGGCGACCACCTCGATGCGGTCGCGCTCCGGGCCGCGCTCCACCAGCGTGTAGAGACCGTCCTGGGCATCCAACAGGTTCGCGGCCCCGGGGCTGCGACCGGTGAAAGCAGCAATCCCCCACGGCTCCGGGTCGGCGGAATGCTCCGTGTACCAGGCCTGGTGCGAGCGATGGAACGCGCCCAAGCCGAGGTGCACGGCGCGGACCGGCCGAGGCTGGCCGGCCGACGGCCAGCTCCGGCGGCTCAGCCGGGTCAAAAGCGGAAGACCTCGCGCGGGAGCCGGTGGGCGAGGTCCCTGGCCGTCTCCACCGCCTCCTCCTCGTCGAGCCGATGCTCGACCACCAGCCGGCTCAGGTAGGCGCAGTCGATGCGGCGTGCCGTGTCGTGGCGCACCGGGATGGAGCAGAAAGCCCGGGTGTCGTCGACGAATCCGCTCGTCTTCGCGAAGCCGGCGGTGTCGGTGACCGCCGCTCGGAAACGGAGCATCGCGTCCGGCGTGTCGAGGAACCACCACGGAGCCCCGAGGTAGACCGACGGGTAGAAGCCGGCGAGCGGCGCCAGCTCCCGCGACCAGGTGGTCTCATCGAGGGTGAAGAGGACCATCCGGAAGTTCGGGTGCGTCCCGTAGAGGTCGAGCAGGGGCTGCAGGGCACGCGTGAACTCGATCGCGATCGGAATGTCGGCCCCGATATCGGTGCCGAAGTCCCGCCAGGTCGGCGGGTGGTGGTTGCGGAGGACGCCCGGGTGCAGCTGCATGACCAGGCCGTCGTCGCAGGACATCCGGGCCATCTCGCAGAGCATGTGCTGTCGGAAGGCCTGGCGCTCGTCCCGAGTGGCCGTGCCCAGCAGTGCCCTCGTGAAGAGCCGCGCCGCCTCGGACGGCGCCAGGATGATGGTGCCAGCGTCGGGAGGGCCCTGGTCGGTCGCGGTGGCCCCGTGGGCCTTGAAGAAGGCCCGCCGCGCCTCCAGAGCCTCGACATAGCCGCTGTAGATGGAGGTGTCGAGGCCGGCGACGCTGCCGAGCTCCTCGACGCGAGCGGTCCAGCCCGACAGCGACGGATCGAGATAGGCGTCGGCGCGGAAGGTCGGCACCACCCTGCCTTTCCAGGAGGGGTCCTCCCGCAGGCTGCGGTGGGCGG
>JAJZWW010000026.1 GCA_021846485.1 Actinomycetes bacterium | reverse complement strand
CCGCCGCCCGTCGGGCGGCCCGCCCGGTCGAGCCGGCCGGGCGGTCGACCCGCCGGGACGCCGCGTGAGACGCTCGCCATGCGGGCCGACAGCGGGAGGGGGGACACGACCGGACCACGGAGCCGGTTGGCCGGCTGGAGGGTGGCCGGGGCCGTGCGCTCGAGGACGTGCAGGTGGCGATGGAACATCCCGACCGAGTCGCCGAACGAACCCCGGCTCCGGGAACGGAACCAGGCCACCGCCACGCCACCCCAGGCAATCGCGAGGACCAGCAGCACCACGGTCGTCAATCTCCTCGGCCTACTTTCAGGTGTCGTCGACCGTAATCCGGGGCGGACCGCGAAGGGTGGATACCCGCAGCGGCCCGGCCGGGTCCGGTCGGGTGGATCGGCAGCGGAGGACCCCCGCGGCGGGGAGCCCCCTACGTGGAGGCGTGCGCTGCTTGTCAGGTCGCGGGCACCACTTCCCACCCCGTGGTCGGCGGCGGGAACGCAGGAGCGGCCTCACCAGCAACGGACGCCTTGGTACGGGTGAGAAACGTAGTGGGCCCTCCCCGGCGGCGCCAGGGCCGGCACCAAACTCCCCCGCTACCAGCTACTACGCCGGCTCCACCTCATGGGGTCCCCGGTCGGGTCGGAGTCAGGAGCGTCACGACACTGGCCGCGGAACGCGGTGCACGGCCACGAGGACACCGAGAGCATGCAACACTCGCCGCCCGGCCGGAGGAGCTGGCCTGAGATCAGAGCCCCGCCGAGCGATCCGGGCTACCCTCCGCGAGGATGTCGTCGATCCGGGCGTCGAGCCCGCCGCCACCCCCTGGGGCGGCCGCTCCCGAACCCGGCAGCGGGTTGGCGCCCGTGCCCGCCGCCGGCGGGGTGTTGACCAGCGGCTCCTGGAGGGAGCCCGCCGGGCGGCGCCACACGCCGCTCCGGCCCCCGGTCTTCTCCCACAGGGCGAGCTCGCCGACGATCATCGACCGGTCGGCCGACTTGCACATGTCGTAAATCGTCAACCCGGCGACCGCGCAGGCGGTCAGGGCTTCCATCTCGACCCCGGTACGGTCGACGGTCTCGACCTGCGACTCGACCTCGACGTAGTCGTCACCGATGTCGAAGTTGATCGCCACCGAACCGACCAGCAGCGGGTGGCACAGCGGGATGAGGTCGGCAGTACGCTTGGCCGCCTGGATGCCGGCGATGCGCGCCGCCCCGAGCACGTCGCCCTTGCTCATCGCGTTGGAGGCGACCTTGGAGGTGGTGGCGGGCAGCATGAAGACCTTGCAGCGGGCGATCGCCCGCCGGTGGGTGGCCTCCTTGGGGGTGACGTCGACCATCCGGGCCCGGCCCAGGGGATCGACGTGGGTCAGGCCGCGTTCGGGCATGAACCCGATTGTACGTCCCGACGCGAGATGCCCGGCTCAGCCGCCGATCTGGCTCATCGACCGGGCCGGCCGGACGAAGCGCACCTGGCCGATGCTGTGGCCCGCCCACTTGCGTCCCACTTCCGCCTCGATGGCCGCCGCCAGGTCGTCGTCGCTACCCCCGCCCCGCAGGATCGCCCGCAGGTCGGTCTCCCGCACCGAGAACAAGCAGTTGCGCAACTGACCCTCGGCGGTGAGCCGGATCCGGTCGCAGGTGGCGCAGAACGGCCGGGTGACCGAGGCGACCACCCCGATGTGCCCGCTCCCGTCGAGGTAGCGGTAGCGCTCGGCGGGGGCCGACCCGCCGATGACCCCACCCCCCACCGCCTCCAGTTCGTAGCGCGTGGCGAGGACTTTCACCACCTCTTCGGCGGGCACGACCCGGTCCCCGGACCAGGCGCGGTCGCCGTCGAGGGGCATCCACTCGATGAAGCGCACCTCGGCACCGGTGCGCCGGCCGAGCTCCGCGAAGTCGAGGATCTCGTCGTCGTTGACGCCACGGACCAGCACGCAGTTCACCTTCACCGGGTCCATGCCGGCGGCGAGCGCGGCGTCGATGCCGTCGAGGACCCGCAGGAGGGCGTCGCGGCCGGTGATCGAGGCGAAGCGGTCGGGACGCAGCGAGTCGAGGGAGATGTTGACCCGGCCGAGCCCGGCCGCCCGCAGGTCGCCCGCGAGAAGGCCGAGCGCAGCGCCGTTGGTGGTCATCGACAACTCGACGCCCAGAGCTGCCAGCCGGCCGACCAGCACCGGGAGGTGGGCCCGCACGGTCGGCTCACCACCGGTGATCCTGACGCTCTCGAAGCCGTAGCGCCCGACCAGCACCGCCACCACGCGCTCCATCTCCTCGTAGCTGAGGACCTCCGAGCGCGCCAGCCAGGACATGGCCTCCTGGGGCATGCAGTAGGTGCAGCGGAAGTTGCACCGGTCGGTGACCGACAGGCGCAGGTCGCGCACGGTTCGGCGGTAGGGGTCGATCAGCGGCACCGGCATGGCGTCACCAAGCTACCCCGCCCGGTGGCGACCGCGCCGGGGTAGGCGAAAGGTCTCGCCGGCAAGTGGCAGCCGCGGGGGCGGGGGACCTCATCCGAGGAGGAGGACGTCGACCTCGCCGCCGGCAGGCACACCCGGTCCGGGAGGGAGCACCGCGAGGGCGTTGGCGAGCGCCATCGGCCAGAGCAGGTTGGAGCCCTGGCCGCCGGCGGAGCGCACCCGCAGCCTGCCGTCCGGGCCGGGCTCGGCGACGACCCGGAGGTATGTGGTGCGCTCGTCACCGTGGCGGGTGAGGGCGGCGTCGGCCACCGCCCGCGTCGCCGGGCGGACCAGCCGGGAGTCGGGGTGGCCGGCGAGGCGGCGCAGGCCGGGGCGAGCGAGCAGCTCGTAGCTCACCATCGACGAGACCGGGTTGCCGGGGAGGCCGAACACCGGGGTCCCGGCGAGGAGCCCGAAGGCGAACGGCTTGGCCGGTCGGATGGCCACCTGCATCCAGTTCATCGCCCCGAGCTGGTCGAGGACCTTCTTCACGAAGTCGAACTCGCCCATGCTCACCCCTCCGCTGGTCAGCACCGCGTCGCAGCGAGCGGTGCCCTCGTTGATCCGCCGCCGGATGTCGTCCTCGACGTCCCGGGCGATACCCAGGTCGACGGGGCGGAACCCGTCGCGGCGCAACAGTGCCAGGAGGGTGGGTCGGTTGGAGTCCCGGATCCGGCCGGGCGCGAGGCCGCCACCTCCCTCCACCAGCTCGTCGCCGGTCGAGAGGACCCCCACGGTCGGCGCCGGGTGGGCCCGCACCCCGGTGAGCCCGACGCTGGCCAGCACCCCCAGGTGGCCCGGCCCGAGCAGCGTGCCGGCGGCGAACACCGGCTGGCCGGTAGCGAGATCCTCGCCGGCCGGCCGGATGTGGTCTCCCGGGGCGGCCGGGGCGAGGACCTCGACCAGACCACGGGCGCCGGGGACCGAGCGGGTCGTCTCCACGATGGCGACGGCGTCCGCCCCCGGGGGCCAGGGGGCGCCGGTCATGATCCGCAGCGCCTCGCCCGGCCGCACCCCGGTGGCCGGGGCCGCGCCGGCGGCAAGGGTGCCCACCACCGCAAGGCGCGCGGGACGGTCCGCACTCGCGCCAGCGACGTCCGCGGCGATCACCGCGTAGCCGTCCATGGCGCTGCTGGGAAAGGGTGGGACCGCTTCGGCGGCCTCGACGTCCTCCGCCAGCACCAGCCCGAGCGCGTCGGCCAGCGGGGTGAACGCGGCCGGCGCCGGCCGGCAGTCGGCGAGGACCCGAGCCCGGGCCTCCGTGAGGCCGATCATCGCCGGTCCAGGCGCTCTAGGAGCCACTCCCGCAGGTCGGGGCCGAGGTCGTCGCGTCGCAGCGCCAGGTCCACGGTGGCCCGGAGGTACTCCTGCTTGTCCCCGACGTCGTAGCGGCCCTCCTCGAAGGTGTAGCCGTAGACCTCCTCGGATCGCAGCAGCGAGCGGATGGCGTCGGTCAGCTGGATCTCCCCGCCCTTCCCCGGCGGGGTGCGATCGATCTCATCGAGGATCGCCGGCCCGAAGACGTAGCGGCCCATGACCGCCAGGTCCGAGGGGGCGTCCCCGGGGTGGGGCTTCTCCACGATGTCGACGATCCGCACCAGCGGTCCCTCGCCGAGCACCTCCACCGCCGCGCACCCGTAGAGGGAGATCTGCGCCGGCGGCACCCGGCGCAGGGCCACGACCGAGCGCCCCCGCTGCTCGAAGGCGGTGAGCATGCCGGCGAGCACCCCGACGGCGGGGTCCATGATGTCGTCGCCGAGAAGGACGGCGAAAGGATCGTCCCCCACGTGGCGTCGGGCCACGCCGACGGCGTGACCCAGCCCCCTCGCCTCGCCCTGGCGCAGCGTGTGCAACCGGGCCAGGCCGGCCACCTCCCGCACCTCCCGGAGCTCGGTGTCCTTGCCCCCGGCCTCCAGGTGGCTCTCCAGCTCCGGCGAGCGGTCGAAGTGGTCCTCGATCGCCCCCTTGCCGCGCCCGGTGACCACCAGGACGTCGGTGAGCCCCACGCCCACCGCCTCCTCGACCACGTACTGGATCGCCGGCTTGTCGACCAACGGCAGCATCTCCTTGGGCACCGCCTTGGTGGCCGGGAGGAAGCGGGTGCCGAGCCCGGCGGCGGGGATCACCGCCTTGGTCACTCTGGCCTGGGGCGCTCGGGAGGTCATGGGAAGCTTCCTACCACCCCCCTGGGACATCCCACCTACCCACTCGCCACGGTACACTTGGCACTCGTCCCAGCCGAGTGCCAGTCACGGGGAGTACGGATGCCCACCTACGAGTACGCCTGCAAGTCCTGCGGCGAGCACCTCGAAGTCGTGCAGTCGTTCAAGGACGGTCCGCTCACCGAGTGCCCGAGCTGCAACGGGACCCTCCGCAAGGTCTTCGGCACGATCGGGATCGCCTTCAAGGGCAGCGGGTTCTACAAGACCGACAGCCGGGTGGCGTCGGGAGCGTCCAAGCCGGCCGAGACCAAGGCCGCCTCGAGTGGCTCCGAGCCCGTTCATGCCGGCTCCAAGGCCGCCGGCGGGGGCTCGACGCCGGCATCGGCGTCGGGGTCGTCGGGCTCCTCGGTGTCGGGGTCGGGGTCGGGGTCGGGGTCGGGGTCGGGGTCGGGGTCGGGGTCGGGGTCGGGGTCGGGGTCGGGGTCGGGGTCGTCCTCGGCGTCGGAGGCCAAGGCCTCCTGACCCGATGAGCCCGACGGCCGAGATCGCGGTGGTCGGCGGCAGCGGCTTCTACGCCTGGCTGGAGGACCCCACCGAGATCCGGCCCCACACCCCCTACGGCCCGCCCTCGGCCGCGCTGAGCGTCGGAGTGGTCGGGGGCCGGTCGGTGGCGTTCCTCCCCCGGCACGGCAGCTCGCACGAGTGGCCGCCACACCGGGTCAACTACCGGGCCAACCTGTGGGCGTTGCGCAGCCTCGGCGTCCGGCGGGTGATCGGGCCTTGCGCCGTCGGCTCCCTCCGCCCCGACTTCCACCCCGGCGACCTGGTGGTGCTCGACCAGCTGGTCGACCGCACCTCCGGCCGGGCCGACACCTACCTCGACGGGTCGGTGGCCGGCCACGTGAGCTTCGCGGACCCCTACTGCCCGGAGCTCGGAGAGGTCCTGGCCGCCGCCGGCGAGTCGATCGGCGCGAAGGTGCACCGTGGGGGCACCGTGGTGGTCATCCAGGGCCCCCGCTTCTCCACCCGGGCGGAGTCCCGGTGGTTCCGGTCCCAAGGGTGGGACGTGGTCAACATGACCCAGTACCCCGAAGCCGTCCTTGCCCGGGAGCTCGGCTTGTGCTTCGGCGGCCTGGCGCTGGTCACCGACTACGACACCGGGGTGGACGGCGACGACACGCTCGAGGCGGTGAGCTTCGACGCGGTGATGGCGGTGCTCGCAGCCAACGTCTCCACCGCCCGACGGTTGCTGGACGTGGCGGTCCCGGCGGTGCCGCCAGAGCCGGGCTGCGCCTGCCGGGACCTCGGCTGGCCGGACCTGGCCCGCGCCGGGTCCTGACCGATCCGGGGACCCCCGACCGGCTCGGGCTCCCCCGCGGGGCTGCTCCCCGCGTCCGAGTCAGCGTCTCGTCTGGAGGTCTTCGTCGTGGCCGGCGACCGCGGCCTCGGCCTCGGCCGCCAGCCCGGACACCCGCTCTCGCAGCTCGCCGTCGGCGGTCGCCAGGATCCGGGCGGCCAGCAGCCCGGCGTTGCGGGCGTTGCCGACGCCGACGGTGGCGACCGGCACGCCAGCGGGCATCTGTACGATCGAGAGCAGCGAGTCCAGGCCGTCCAGGTGGGCGAGGGGCACCGGTACCCCCACGACCGGCAGCGGGGTCACCGCGGCGAGCATCCCCGGGAGGTGGGCTGCCCCGCCGGCCCCGGCGACGATCACCCGCAGCCCCCGCCCCGCCGCCTCCCGGCCGTAGTCGAGCATGCGCTGCGGGGTGCGGTGGGCGGAGACGATGCGCACCTCGCAAGCCACCCCCAGCTCGTCCAGGACGTCGGCCGCGGCTTGCATGACCGGCAGGTCCGAGCGACTGCCCATGGCGATGCCTACTAGCGGGTTCACCGCCCGAGGAGGATATCGGCAGCCGCCCGGGCTGTCGCCAGCGCCTCGGCCGGGGTGGCGGCCAGGGAAGTGACGTGGCCTACCTTGCGGCCCGGCCGGGAGCCCTTGCCGTACAGGTGCACCGCGGCGGCGCGCACCGCCAGGGCGGCGGGCAGGTTGGCGGCCGGGTCGACGTCGGCGTCGGGGGTGATGACGTTGACCAGCGCCACCGCCGGGGCCACCAGGTCGGTGGCCCCAAGGGGCCAGTCGAGCACCGCCCGGAGGTGGTTGTGGAACTGCGAGGTCACACATGCCTCGATCGTGGCGTGCCCCGAGTTGTGCGGCCGGAGGGCGAGCTCGTTGACGAGGAGCCGGCCGTCGGTGGTTACGAACAGCTCCAGGGCGCAGATCCCGGTGGCACCGATCCGCTCGGCCAGCCCGACGGCCATGGTGGTGGCCTCGCCGGCGAGCGAGGCCGCCACGCCTGCGGGTACCACCAGGTGTCGGCAGATGCCGTCGACCTGGGTGGTCTCGACCACCGGGTAGGAGACGACCTCCCCCGACGGGCTCCGGGCGACGACCGCCGCCAGCTCGGCCGCCAGCTCCAGGTGCTCCTCGACCAGCCACGCCGGCTCGCCGGCCTCCACCCACGCGAGGTCAGGCACCTCGCCCGCTGCGCCCACCACGATCACGCCCCGCCCGTCATAGCCACCGGAGCGGGACTTGAGCACCACCGGCCAGCCGTGCTCGTCGCCGAACGTCACGACCTGCGGTGCGCCGGCAACCGGACGGTGCGCGGGGACCGGGAAGCCGGCCCCGGCCAGCTCGCTCCGGGCGTGGAGCTTGTCCTGGGCGAAGGCCAGCGCGCCCGAGCCGGGCCGCAACATCCGGCCGGCCGCCTCCATCTCCCGCAGGATCCAGCCGGGCACCAGCTCGTGGTCGAAGGTCACCACCGGGGCTCCGGCGGTGGCGGCCAGCAAGGCGTCGCGATCGGCGGGTCGGGCGAGCCGGTGCGGAGCGCCGGCCGACACCGCGGGGTCCCCGGTGGAGCCGGCGACCACGGCCAGCTCGACGTCGAGGTCGACGGCGGCCTGGTGGGTCATGCGCGCCAGCTGGCCGGCGCCGACCATGACCACGCGCCACCGGGGGCGGGTCAGGTACCGACCTCCACGATCTGCAGGTGGCGGCGCGCGGGTGGTCCGGGCACCAGGGTCAGCCGGAGGTGACGCCGGTGCCCGCAGGGCAGGCCACGCCGGTCCCGCCGAGGCCGCAGTAGCCGTCCGGGTTCTTCGCCAGGTACTGCTGGTGGTAGTCCTCGGCGTAGTAGAAGCCCCGGAGGGGGGTGATCTCGGTGGTGATCTCCCCGAACCCCGCCGCCCGCAGCGCGGCCTGGTAGCGGTCCCGGGAGGACGCGGCAGCCTCCTGCTGGGCATCGTCGACCACGTAGAGCGCCGAGCGGTACTGGGTGCCGACGTCGTTGCCCTGGCGCATCCCCTGGGTCGGGTCGTGGCTCTCCCAGAAGACCCCGAGCAGCTCGCCGTAGGACGTGCTCGCCGGGTCGAACACGACGAGGACCGCCTCGGCGTGGCCGGTGCAGCCCGAGCAGACCTCCTCGTAGGTCGGGTTGGGTGTGTAGCCGCCGGCATAGCCCACCGCGGTGCTCCACACCCCCGGGGCCTGCCAGAACCGCCTCTCGGCTCCCCAGAAGCAGCCAAGGGCCACCACCGCGGTCTGGTAGCCCTCCGGGAAGGGCGGCTCCAGGGAGTGGAAGTTGACGAAGTGCCGGGCGGGCACGGGCATCGGCCGGTCGCGCCCGGGGAGGGCGTCGCCCGGCTCCACCATCTCGCGCCCGTGGCGGGAGAGGAAGTGCATGCGACGAGCGTACGCCTCGAGGACCGGTAGCGACCGCCGGGACAGCTCCCGCCCTCAGGGCTCCCGCAGTGCCTCCGGCAGGCCCTCCCGGTGCTCGTCGAGGCCTCGGCGCCGGGCGGCAACAGCCGAGCCAGGTAGCCGCCGTGGAGGGACGCCTCGACGGCCAGTGCCCGCTGGGCGGAGGTGCCGAACAGCGCCGACTCGGCCTCGTCCTCGGCCCTCCGGGCGGCGACGGCCAGGGTGGCCGAGAACCCCCGTAGGTAGCGGGAGTCCTGGACCAGGTAGTAGGCGAAGCGCTCCCGGTCGAGCGATCCGGAGGCCAGGGCCTCGTTGAAGGGGTGGCCCACCAGCGCCTCCTGCAGCGCCGCGGTGGACCTCCATGCCGAGGCGCTCCACCCCTCCCCGGCCGGCCCGGCCGTGGCTGTCCCCGTCCCCACCGTCACTGCCGGGAACCCCATCCGAAGTGGTCGAGAGGCCCCGGCCCGTGACCGAGCTCCCACCCGGAGGCGCCGGCAATGGCCCGCTGCACGTACCAGCCGGCGGCCTCCACCGCCTCGGGCAGCCCTGCGCCGAGCGCCAGCCCGGCGGTGATCGCCGCGGCGAAGCTGCAACCCGAGCCGTGGGTGTTGGTCGACGTCAGACGGGGTCGCTCGAAGCGGGTGATCTCCCCGTCCCGCCACAACACGTCGGCCACCGACTCGCCGGTGGTGTGCCCACCCTTTACGACCACGGTCGTGGCGTAGGCCTCGCCGAGACGGCACGCGAGGGCCTCCTGGTCCCTGGCGCCAGCGCCTTGCACTCCGGCCAGGACGGCGGCCTCCGCCAGGTTGGGGGTGGCGATCTCCGCCAGGGGGAGCAGCCGGCTGCGATAGGCGGCCACTGCTTCGGGGGAGGCGAGCACCGCCCCGGACGACGCCACCATCACCGGGTCCAGCACCAGGTGGGGGAGCCTCCCGCTGGCCGCCAGCTCGGCGACCGCGACCACGAGGCCCGCCTCGGCGAGCATCCCGGTCTTCACCGCGGCCACCTCCAGGTCCTCGAGCACCGCCTCCACCTGGCTCACCACCGACTCGGGGCGAAGGACGTCGACCCGGCGCACGCCGGTGGTCGACTGGGCGGTCACCGCGGTGACCGCGGTGGTCCCGAAGACCCCGAGCGCGGAGAAGGTCGCGAGGTCCGCCTGGATCCCGGCACCACCTCCGGAGTCGGAGCCGGCGATGCTCAACGCCACCCGTGGCGACGACCCGCTCACCGCAGCGGACCCACGGCGCCGCAGAGCTCGGCGACCACCGCCGCAGGGTCCTCGGCGCGCATGACCGCGCCCATCACCGCCACCCCGGCGGCCCCGGCCCGGACACAGACCGCTGCGTTGTTCGGGTCGACCCCGCCGAGCGCCCACACCGGGATGCGGTGGCCGGAGAGGGCCGCCGGCCCGACGGCCGGTCCGTAGCCCGGCTTGGAGGCGGTGGCGAACACCGGCGACAAGAAGGCGTAGCTGCAACCCTCGTCGGCCGCCCGGGCCACCTCGGCCGGGCTGTGGCAGGACCGGCCGACGATCCCGCGCGCCCCGGCGGGGAACAGGTCGGTGGCCGCCAGGTGCACGCCGGCGGCGGCGATGCCCGGGTCGGACGCCACGATCAGCACCCCGCCGACGGGGCGGAGCAGCGCGCCGAGCTCGGCGGCGAGCGCCGCCCGCTCGCTGCGGGAGAGGTGCTTCTCGCGCAGGACGACCGCTCGGGCACCGCCATCCACCGCGGCCGCCACCGTTTCGCCGAGCGGTCGCGCCGAGGCCGCCGCGTCGGTGAGCACCACCAGGCGAGGTAGGGGTGGGATCCGGGTCACGGTCACCTCGGGCGGCCAGATCTGGTCAGAGCTCGGGCGCGCCGATGGCGGTGGTGCTCGCCTCGGCGTATGAGCGGCGGGGGATGCGCCCGGCGAGCCGGGCGAGGCGACCGGCTCGCACGGCTGCGCCCATGGCCTCCGCCATGACCTCCGGGTAGCGGGCCCGGGTCACCGCGGACGCCACCAGTACCGCGTCGCAGCCGAGCTCCATGGCCGAGGCGGCGTCGGAGGCAGTGCCGACGCCGGCGTCGAGCACCAGCGGCACCGTCACCAGCTCGCGGATGATTGCCAGATTGTAGGGGTTGCGGATGCCCATGCCGCTGCCGATCGGGGACCCGAGGGGCATGACCGCGGCGCATCCCGTGTCGGCCAGGCGCTGGGCGGTGACCGGGTCGTCGTTGGTGTAGGCGAGGACCGTGAAGCCCTCGTCGACGAGACGCTCGGCGGCGTCGAGCAGCTCCACCGGGTCTGGCAGCAGCATCCGGTCGTCGAAGACCACCTCCAGCTTCACCCAGTCGGTGCCGAGCGCCTCCCTGGCGAGGCGGGCGGTGAGGACCGCCTCCCGGGCGGTCCGGCATCCCGCGGTGTTGGGCAGGACCTGCACACCGGCCCGCTCGCAGACGTCGAGCACCGAGCCGGGCACCCCGGGGGTGACCCGCCGGAGCGCGACGGTCACCAGCTCGGTGCCCGATGCCCGGACCGCTGCCTCCAGCGCCTCCATGCTCGGCGCGCCCCCGGTGCCGAGGACGAGGCGCGAGCGGAGGGTCCGCCCGGCGATGACCAGCGGGTCGTCTCGGACCGTTCCGACCCTGGCGATGTCGAGCATCAGCACCCTCCTTGCACTGCGTGGAGCACCTCTACCAGGTCGCCGGGACGCAGCGTGGTCGCCTCCCACGCGCTGCGGGCGACGACGGTGGAGTTGACCGCGACCGCGATGCCTCGGCTGCCGCCCAGGGCGGACACCAGCGACGCCACGGTCGCCGGCTCGTCGAGGTCACGCGGCTCGCCGTTGACGGACAGTTGGATCACGAGTACCTCCCGGGGGTGAAGGCGGCAGCCTCGACCGGCGGGTCCCCGGCTCCCATACCGGCGAGGACGGCGTCCGCGGTGATCGGTGCCAGCAGGACCCCGTGGCGGAAGTGCCCGCCGGCCACGTGCAGCCCGGGGGGGCCGGCCGGGCCGAGCAGGGGTCCGTTGTCGGGGGTGGCGGGTCGGAGCCCGGCGGTCGCCTCCTCGAGCGGCAGCTCGGCGAGGGCGGGCACCAGGTCCACTGCGGCGCGCAGTAGCTCGAGCATCGCCCCCGCGCGCACCGAGGTGTCGAAGCCCGCCTCTTGCATCGTGGCCCCCACGACGATCTCGCCGTCCTGGCGGGGCACGAGGTAGAGCGGGCGACCCTGGACCACGCCGCGCACGGTGAGCGGCAGCAGCTCGTCGCCCGGGGCGGCGCGCAGCCGGAGCACCTCGCCCTTCACCGGGCGCACCGGCAAGCGCAGCGACGGGGGGAGGCCGCCGATGCTCCCCATGGATGCGCCGGCGGCGAGCACCGCCGCCTCTGACCGCAACAGCGTCGCGTCCGGGAGCTCCACCCCCACAACCCGCCCGCCGGGGTCGCAGCGCACGGCAGCGACCCGCTCCGCGCGCAGGCCACCCCCCCGGCGCTCGACGGCGACGGCCAGGGCGGCGACGACCAGGCGGGGGTCGACCTGCCAGTCACCGGGCACCCGCAGACCACCGCGCACGCGGGGCGTGAGCATGGGCACCACCTCCCTGCACTGGCGGCCGGAGAGCAGCTCGCTGTCCAAGTCGAGCAAGCGGTGCACGGCGGCCAGCTCACGCAGGGCACGCAGGTCGTCGGCGTCGAAGGCCACCTGCAGCGTCCCCTCCCGACGCAGGCCGAGAGCGGCGGGGCCGTCCAGGCCGGCGTCGGCCGCGAGACCCTCCGCGAAGCCCGGCCAGCGGCGCAGGGAGGCCAGGCCGAGCCGGGTGAGGGGCGCCTCGGCCGCCCGGGCCTCGGTCACCGGGGCGAGCATCCCTGCGGACACCCGGGACGCACCGCATCCGGGCGAGGGGTCCACGACCAGCACCGACAGCCCGGCGGCCGCCGCCCGCCAGGCGACCGCCAGTCCGACGATGCCGGCCCCGACGACGGTCACGGCGAACGGGGAGGCGCTCACCCCGGCGACGTCACGCGGGCAGCGAGAGAGGCCAGGCTGGCGACCAGCCGGCGCGCCGCAGCACCCGGGTCGGGAGCATCGGAGATCGCGCCGACGACCGCCACTCCGTGGGCGCCGGCCGCCACGAGGTCGGCGACACGTTCGGCGGTCACCCCACCGATCGCCACGACCGGCACGTCTACCGCAGCGCACACCGCGGCGACCCCGGAGGGTCCGATCGGATCGGGCAACCCCGCCTTGCTGGCGGTCGCGTACGCCGGTCCGGTCCCCAGGTAGGAGGCGCCGGCCTCGACCGCAGCGCGGGCCGCTCCGGGGTTGCGGACCGTCGCGCCGATCAGGAACGCCGGCCCGGCCACGGCCCGGGCGGCAGCCACCGGCAGGTCCTCGTCGCCGAGATGGACCCCGTCGGCGCCGGCGGCGAGGGCCACGTCGAGACGATCGTCGACGATGCAGGTCGCCCCGTAGGCTCGGCAGGCCGCCAGGGCGGCCTCCACCACCGCCAGGACCTCCCGGTCCCCTCGGCCCTTCAACCTGACCTGGATGACGTCCACCCCGGCGTCGAGCGCCGCGGGGAGGACCGCCAGCGGGTCGCGACCGTCGCGTGAGTCGGTGATCAGGTGGCAGCGTCCGAGCAACCCAACTCCCTCCACCGGCATGACCCGGATCAGGTTCGACGGTCGGGCGGTCCACCGCCCCTCTCAGCCCAGTCCATCCGGGCTCCCGTGTGCCCGTCTGTCTACCCCGGCCCGCCGGCGGCGTCAACGCAGCCGACCACCGGGGCGGTCTGGGAGCGTTCGCCAGCCGGGGCTCAGCGGCCGCTCATCGACACCTCGCCGATCGCCAGGCTGACGCCGGCGGCCATGGACGGGAGGCGCTCCAGGTCGGACCCGACGTGGAGGACCCCGAGCAGCATCCTCTGCAAGGTCGACGCGATGTTGACCTCCCGGACCGGCTCGGCCGGCTCGCCTCCCCGTATGAGCAGGCCCTCCGCTCCCACCGAGAAATCACCGCTCACCGGGTTGACTCCCGAGTGCAGTCCCGACACCGACTGGACGACGAGGCCCTCGCCGACCGCGGCATGGAGCTGCTCGCGGGTGAGCGGGCCGGGGACCGGGGCCAGCGCCCGGGCCCCGGGGTGGGGGCCGCTCTTGTAGCCGGCCCTGACGGCCGAGCCGGTCGACTCGGTCCCCGCCCGCCTGGCGGAGTACCCGTCGTAGAGGAACTGCCGGAGGACCCCGTCGCCGAGGAGGACCGTGCGCCGCGTGGCAAGCCCCTCGGCGTCGTAGGGGGTGGCGCCGAAGGCCTCGGGGTCGGTGGGGTCGTCGACCAGGGTGAGCACCCCTGCCGCGACCTGCTGGCCGAGGCGGTCGGCGAACAACGACCGGCCCTTGGAGACCGCCTCCCCGTCCAGGGTGCCGGCGACGATCGCGAGCAGCGAAGCGGTGACCATCGGGTCGAGGACCACGGTGAGGTGGCGGCTCGACGGCTTGGTGGCACCGAGCAACCGGGTCGCCCGCTCCACCGCGTCGGAGGCGGCCTCGACCACGTCCAGCTCCGAGGGGCCGCGGCCCACCGACCAGCCGTAGCCGGTCTGGGTCTCGGCTCCGTCGCCGGCGGCCACGTAGGTCGACACCGAGCAAACCGTCCGGCGGGCGGCGACCGCCACCCCCGTGGAGCTCGCCACCGCGGTCTCCACCGCCGAGTCGCCCCAGCCCGCCGACTGCACCTGGCGGATCCGGGGGTCCGCGGAGCGGACCCGGGCCTCGAGCTCCAGGGCCCGGGCCACCTTCTCCTCGGTCGGGTAGGCGGCGAGCTCGTCGCGCCACAGGTCGAGCCCGACCGGCGCCACGCCGTCGGGTTCGACGAGGCCGGCCCACTCGTCGGGGGTGGCGAAGCCGGCGTTGTCCCGGGCCTCCCCCAGGGTCTCGGCCACCACCCCCTCGTCGAGCGAGCCGGCGTAGGCGAAGCCCTGGCGGGACCCGAGGACCACTCGGATGCCGATGCCGGCCGACTCGGCGGAGGAGAGCGACTCGACCTCACCCTCGAAGACCTCGACGTCGGTGTCCCGGCCGCGCGCCACGTAGGCCTCGACCTGCTCGCCGGCCCGGGCCCAGCCGGCTACCCGGGTGGCCAGCTCCAGCAGCTCGCTCATCGGGCGGTGCCCCCGACGGTGAGCGCCGAGACCCTGAGCGTCGGCTGGCCGGTGCCGACCGGCACCCCCTGGCCCTGCTTGCCGCAGGTGCCGGGCGAGCCCATGGCGAAGTCGTTGCCCACCACGTCGATGAGCCCCAGGATCTCCGGGCCGTTGCCGATCAGGTTGGTGTCCCGCAGGGGCTCGGTGATCTCGCCGTCCTCGATCAGGTGGACCTCGGTCGCCCCAAAGGTGAAGTCCCCCGTAGCGGTGTTGACCTGTCCCCCCCCGAGCTGCGCAACGTAGACCCCGTAGGGAGTCTGGCGGACGATCTCGTCGGGGTCCTCGGAGCCGTTCGCGAGGAACGTATTGGTCATCCGCACCATCGGCAGGTGCTGGTAGGTCTCCCGGCGGCCGTTGCCGGAACTGGACCGGCCCTCCTTGCGGGCCCGCAGCCAGTCCCACATGTAGTCGGTGAGCACGCCGTGGTCGATCAGCACGTTGCGGCCCGCCGGGTGACCCTCGTCGTCGACCGCGTAGGCCCCCCACTCCCGCCCCATGGTCCCGTCGTCGACGAGGGTGACCAGCGGGCTGGCGACCTGCTCTCCGACCCGATGGGCGAACACCGACATCTCCTTCACGATGTGGTCCGCCTCCAGGCCGTGGCCGCAGGCCTCGTGGAACAAGATGCCTCCGCTGCCCTGCTTGATGACCACCGGCAGGGTCCCGGCCGGGGCGGGGCGGGCGGCGAGCTTGGCGATCGCCCGGCCGGCGGCGCGCCGGGCGAGGTCCTCCACGTCGTAGCTGTCGAACAGCTCGAAGCCGACGGTCGCCCCGATCGACTCCCTGCCGGTCTGCAGACCGGTGTCGCCCTCGGCCACGCAGGAGATCGCGAAGCGGGTCCGGACCTGGTCGTCGGTGGCGAGCACCCCGTCGCTGTTGGCGACGAGGATCCGCCGGCGGCTGTCGCCGTAGCTGGCGCTCACCTGGCGGATGGCGATGCCGGCGCTGCGGGCGGCGTCGTCGGCCCGGCGCAGCAGGGCGACCTTCAGGTCCTTGGTGACCGTCTCGGGGGGAACCTCGGCCCCCGCCGGGCGGGGCGCCGACACCGGGGAGAGCGGGACCGCCCGCACCCCCCCGCCGCCCCGGCGGGCG
>JAJZWW010000538.1 GCA_021846485.1 Actinomycetes bacterium | reverse complement strand
GCCGGGGTCGCCCGGGCCGTAGGGGGCGCCGGGCCGCCCCGGGGCGCCAGGTGTGGGTGCCGGCGCGGAGGGGGGCGGCGGCCGCCCGGAGAGCGGTGAGCGTCCGCTGCTCGAAGCCGGCGGGGGGCTCCACCGGCGGGGCGAGGTCGCCGAGGGCGTCGGCGGTGTCCCCGAGCGAGCGCAGCTCGGCGCGGCACACCCGGCAGGTCTCGCAGTGCGCCAGGGCGGCGGCGCGCTCCTCGGCGGTGGCGACGCCGAGGGCGAGCTCGGCGAGCACCTCCCGCACGGGGGTGCAGGTCGGATCAGGCATCGGGCGCCTCGGTCTCGACCAGCGCCCGGCGCAGGCGTACGAGGGCGGTGCGGATGCGGGTCTTGGCGGTGCCGAGCGGGATCCCCTCCCGCTCGGCGACCTCCGAGGCGGGCAGGCCGGCCAGGCCGGCGAGCACCACCGCCCGGGCCTGATCGGGTGGCAGCTGCCGCAGCGCGGCGCGCAGCTCGCCGGCGGCCTGCGCGGCGAGCACGTCGTCGTCGGGGTGGGACGGGCCGGCGCCGAGCACGCCGAGCAGGGCCTCCAAGTCCACCGGGGTCGGCTGGCGGACCCGGGCGGCGTCGATCGCCAGGTTGCGGGTGACCGTGGCCATCCAGGTGCCGACCGTGCCCCGGCGGGGGTCGAAGGCGTGCCCGTGGGTCCAGGCCCGCTCGAACGCCTGCTGGGCGACGTCCGCGGCGGCTTCGGGGTCGCGCAGCACCGCCAGGGCGGTGCCGTACACCTTGGACTGGAAACGCCGGACGAAGGCCGCGGTCAGCTCGCGGTCACCCGACCCGAGCCCGGCGAGCAACGCCTCGTCGGAGAGCTGGTCGACGGGCGGCCCGATGCGGCGCACGCCACAGCGTACGGCGGCAGGCCGCCCTGCGCTCACCCCCCCCAGCCCCCGCCCGAGGAGCTGCCCGAGGAGCTGCTCGACGAGGCGCTCGACGGGGCTGCGGCGGTGCCAGCCGCGCTGACCGCCCACCACTTGGACCCGAAGGCGGCGAGACCCTCACCCTTGGCCTGGCCGGGCTTGGTGTCCCCGCTGAAGGTGTACAGCGGCCAGCCGTGGTAGGTGACCTGGGTCTTGCCGTTGGGGTCCTTGACCGTGCCGAGCAGCGAGGCCTTGACCCCTGAGCCGGCGACCGCCTTGGAGGCGAGCAGCGGCGGCCACACCTTGTTGCACGCCCCGGTGCAGGTCGGCGTCTTGTGGGCGTCCTTCTCGAACAGGTACAAGGTGTACCCCGAGCTGTCGACCAGCACCTTGCCGACCCCGCTCGCCGAGGCCAGCTTCACCGTCGTCGATGCCGACGACGAGCTGGCACCCGAGCCCGACGACGACCCGTAGCCGCTCGCGTAGCCCGAGCCGCTCGTCCCAGAGCTCGCATGGGTCGCCGAGCCGCTGCCGGCTCCCGACGTCGCGGTCGCGCTGGACGACGACCCGCAGGCGGAGGCCAGCAGTCCGAGCGCCGCCACCCCCCCGATCGCCAACGTCCGGAGCTTGCTGTTGCCCATCGCCTGGTCCTCCTCGTCGGTGCTTTCCTCCACCTACGGCTGGGAGGCTCCGATGGATTGGACCCGGCCGGGCGGGGACCGGCCGACACCGTCCAACCACACTGACCGGAAAGGGACCTGCGCAGCGGCCCGGTCCTGTCGTCTCCTCCAGGGGCGATCATGGTCGGCCGTCCCCGGTCGGGTCGGGCCACGTGGGCTGTCGGCGCGTGGGTGTCGACCCGAACCCGGGTGGCCCCGTGGAGAGCGCCCACGAGCAGACGTGCTCCGGGCCCGGCTCCGACCCGCTGGGCGGCAGAACGCGCTCTCCGGCGTGGGCTCTTACGCGTGCCATGGGTTGGCGAAAGGGTCCTCGACGTCCTCGGAGAGCAGCGTTGCGGCCCCTGCTCGCCTGGCAGCCTCGACGATCTGGGCATCCCAGAGCGAGATCTGCCACCGCTCGGCGGCGGCCACGGCCCGGAGCAGGAGTGGAGCGTCTTCGACCAGGGCGACGGTGGGCACCAAGGGCCGGACGGCGGAGGCCGCCTCCGCGGAGCGGAGCCCAAGCTTCGAGCCTGCGACGACATAGAGCTCTCGAAGTACTTGCGGGCCCGCCCGTGGTCGGGGACTGGCGGCGAGGAGCCTCCGGGCGATCTGGCACCTGTCGCGATGCACCCGGGTCACGCTTCCCGAGCCCGAGCCCGAGGCCCCCGGCCTCGTCGCGTTGGGCTGTCTCCGTCGGCCACCTCGACTACTGCGAGGTCGGGGTCGAGCTGGACCAGGCCCGGGGGCGAGGATCCGGCCGTGGGTTTTGGTGAACAGCACCTCCTGAAGTCGACTTCGGTTGCTGCCGATAGCAGGAGCGTGGTGTCGCGGTCGACTACCTTCTCCTTCTCTTCCTCGGAGGGACCGTTGCGCCCCCCGGGGGTGGGTGCGAGGGTGGCACCTTTCGCGCTGAGCGCGGTGGCGGTGATCTGCGTGGTGTTGGCATCAGGAATCAGACAGCCCCTACTGCTTGCTGCGGCG
>JAJZWW010000537.1 GCA_021846485.1 Actinomycetes bacterium | reverse complement strand
GACGCGCCCCGAGCAGTACCGAGGAGAAACTTGCCTGCTGGACTGTTTCGCACCCAAACCCCGAGATGAGGGCTGGTGAAGAACTCCAGCAGGCAAGTTCCTTCCCAGTAGGACGACCTGCTTGCGAACGGCCGGTCACCGTCTCCAGGAGGCAGTTCTGCGACCGCTACCGAGCACCCCGCTGCCCGCGAGCCGTCGGTCAGAGCCCGGCGTGGGCGGCCACCGCCCCCAGGCCGAGGGCGAGCAGGCCCACCCCGGCCAGCGCCCTGCGGACCCAGGCCCGGTGGGGGATCGGCACCACCGCGCTCTCGTGGGCCGACCCATCGGCGCAGGCCGGCCCACCGAGCGGCGCCGTCGCGCAGCCGGAGGCGTCCTCCACCTCGAGGAACGTCGACTCGACCTGGTCGGCGAGCAGCAGGCCCCGGGCGACCTCGGCGTCTCCCTCGGCAACCCAGACCGAGGTCTCGCCCACCGGGTAGGGTCCGTCGAGGTTGCCCCGCAGCTCGGTCAGGATCCCGTCGGCCCCGAGCCTGGCGGCCAGCACCCGGGCGTGGAAGGCGCTGGTCGTGGTCTGCAGCCGGACCATGCGCAGGGCCGGGCTCGGGGAGGCGTGGTCCGCGTACATGACAGGTGCACGGTAGCGTGCCCGGCGACAGGCGCTTCGCACGAGCGCCCCGCCGACGCCGACGTGGGCAGGAGAGCATGGAACGCCGCATCTTCGGTCTCGAGAACGAGTACGGCGTCACCTGCACCCTGCGCGGCCAGCGCCGGCTGAGCCCCGACGAGGTCGCCCGCTACCTGTTCCGGCGGGTGGTGAGCTGGGGCCGGTCCTCCAACGTGTTCCTGGAGAACGGCGCACGCCTGTACCTGGACGTGGGCAGCCACCCCGAGTACGCCACGCCCGAGTGCGACAGCATCTCCGACCTGGTCGTCCACGACAAGGCGGGGGAGCGGATCCTGGAGAACCTGGTCGTGTCGGCCGAGGCCCGGCTGCGGGAGGAGGGGATCCGGGGGGTCATCTTCTTGTTCAAGAACAACACCGACTCGGCCGGCAACTCCTACGGTTGTCACGAGAACTACCTGACGAGCCGGCGGGACGACTTCAGCCACTACGCCGAGGTGTTGATCCCGTTCCTCGTGTCCCGCCAGATCTACGCCGGGTCGGGCAAGGTGCTGCAGACCGCGCGGGGGGCCACCTACTGCATGAGCCAGCGCGCCGAGCACATCTGGGAGGGGGTGTCGTCGGCGACGACGCGTAGCCGGCCGATCATCAACACCCGCGACGAGCCCCACGCCGACGCCGAGCGCTTCCGCCGGCTGCATGTGATCGTCGGCGACTCCAACATGAGCGAGTACGCGACCTTCTTGAAGGTCGGGGCGACGAGCGTCTTGTTGCGCATGCTCGAGGACCCGTCGGTGGTGCTGCGGGACCTGACGCTCGAGAACCCCATCCGGGCGATCCGCGAGATCAGCCACGACACCAGCTGCCGCAAGCGGGTGCGCCTGGCCAACGGGCGGGAGATGAGCGCCCTCGAGATCCAGCAGGAGTACCTCTCGCGGGCGCAGCGCTACCAGGAGACCAGGGGCCTGTCCCCGCTCGAGGACCGGGCGCTCGAGATGTGGGAGCACTGCCTGGTGGGCATCGAGAAGGACCCGTGGTCCCTCGACCGGGAGTGCGACTGGGTGATCAAGCACCGCCTGATCGAGCGCTACCGCGAGCGCGAGGGACTGGCGCTGACCCATCCTCGCGTCGCGCTCATGGACCTGCAGTACCACGACGTCAGCCGCGAGCGCGGCCTGTACTACAAGATGCAGCAGAAGGGCCTGGTGGAGCGGACCTGCACCGACGAGGAGATCGACCGGGCGGTGGACGAGCCTCCCCAGACCACCCGGGCCCGGCTCCGGGGAGAGTTCATCCGCCGGGCCAAGGAGCGCCGGCGGGACTTCACCGTCGACTGGGTCCACCTGAAGCTCAACGACCAGGCCCAGCGGACGGTGCTGTGCAAGGACCCCTTCAAGTCCCGCGACGAGCGGGTCGAGCGGCTCATCGCCTCGCTCTAGCCGGCGCGACCGGGCCAGGAGCCGGCCGGTAGGCTGCGACGGCCGTGGATCGTCTCGAGCGCCTCGTCAACCTCGTCGCCGCGCTGCTCGACGCCGACCGGCCGCTGACGAGGGAAGAGCTGCGCACCCGGGTGGGCGGGTACTCCGCCGGCGGGGAGGCGTTCCGCCGCAACTTCGAGCGCGACAAGGAGACCCTCCGCCAGATGGGGCTCCCGGTGGTCGCCGAAGAGCTGGAGCTGGACCGCTCCGGCGAGCAGGTCGGCTACCGGATCCACCGGGAGGCCTACGAGCTGCCCGACCTGGGCCTGACCGAGGAGGAGCTGGCCGCCCTCCGGATCGCCGCCTCCTCCGTCCGCCTCGACGGCCCGTGGGCGCGGACCGCTTCGCGCGACGCCCTGCGCAAGCTGGCTGCGACCGGGTCGGGCGGCGGCCCGGCGGAGGCGGTCGCGGGCGGCGGCCCGGCGGAGGCGGTCGCGGGCGGCGGCC
>JAJZWW010000536.1 GCA_021846485.1 Actinomycetes bacterium | reverse complement strand
TCGCCTGGCGTCGAGTGGTCGCGCTCCTGTAGCAGGTCGCGTAGGCGGCGGTACTCCTCGGCGTCGATCTCGCCGCGCGCCAAGCGTTCGTCGAGGATGCGCTTGGGGTCAGCGGCGCCGGGCCGGTCGCCTTCGAGCCGGTCGCCTTGGGGACGGTGTCCTTCGGGCCGGCGCGTGACGGCCGTGACGAAGTACCAGACCGCCCAGATGAGGACGCCCCAGAAGGCGACCATGGCGAGCGCGCCGAGCAGCCATCCCCACCAGTGGACCCCGCCTCCCCAGTACCACATCATCGACATCACCTCCTGCGACCCGGGATCCTCGCGGGCCTGTCTCCATGCTCGTCCTTGGTACCCCTGCGGGGTAGAGGCGTTGGTCCTTGCCGGGTAAGGACGAACGGCCCTACCCCCCGGGCGTATCTGGCGCCGAGGATGGTCCCATGTTCTGGGTGGTCGGCGTTGCCGTTGCCGCTGCGGTCGTGCTCGGCGGCAGCGGTGCTGGCCGCTCGCTTGGCGTCTGGCGGTCGCTTCGGGGCGGGGTCGCAGGCCGACCGAGGGCCGCGGTTGCCCTGGTGCCGGTTCGGAGCGTGCCTGGCCGCTGCGATCTTCGGTGTGCCAAGGAGGTATGGCGATCATGACGGTCACTACCGATCGCTCGGTGACGGACCAGCCGCCGAGGCGACCTCGTCGTCGCCGGGTGGTGGTCGCGGTGGTTGCCGGTGTGCTGGCGGCGGCCGGGCTCGGGACGGGCCTTGCCTTGTCGCTCGGCGGCTCGCAGCCCCCGCCGGGGAGCTCCACGGCGGCTTCGTACGACTACTACCAGTCGGTGATGGGTCGCTTCGGGTCGGGGTCGATGATGGGCGGCGGCTCCTATGGCTGGATGATGGGCCAGTCCGGCTACGCCTGGATGATGGGAGGTGCCGGCGCTCCCGAGTGGATGCGCGGCCAGGACCTGCCGGGGTTCATCATGGGCGGCGAGACCGATCCGGGGAAGGTCATGGGCGGGCTCTTCGCCGACGCGCCGGGCCCGCGGGTGAGCCCGTCGAAGGCGACCCGCCTCGGCAGCGAGGTGCCCGCCGGTGCGACGGCTGACCGGGTGGCCAACCGGCTCACCTTCACCTCCCCGGACGTGCACCTCGTCGTGCTCGCCAGCCCCTCGATGCCGGCGGAGAACTTCCGCATCGCCGGCATGACCAACCCGACGGTCGTGGTGCCCAAGGGCGCCACGGTGTCGATCGAGCTCGTCAACGCGGACAGTGACATGGCCCACGGCCTGGTCGTCACCGCCTCGGGGGCGGCGTCGTCGCCGATGCCGATGATGGCCGCCCCGCCGGCGTTCCCCGGCGCGGCGCTGTGGTTCCTCGGCGAGTCCACCTCGGCCGGCATGCACACCGGCACACTCACCTTCACCGCCGGCACCTCGGGCACCTACCAGTACCTCTGCCCGGTTCCGGGCCACGCCCAGGAGGGCATGGCGGGCACCTTCGTCGTCTCGAGCGCGAGCTGACACCGCGATGGCGAGCGGACGAGGCAGAGCCAATGCGGCGCGTCCGAAGCGCCGTTCGGCCCCCGCCGCCGGGAAGCCCCGGCCGATTGCTGGCGGGGCCGAGCCGCGCCGGCCCCGCCAAGGCGAGCGTCAACGGGAACGGATTGCGGCGCACGCCAGACGCCGACGCCGCGCCGGGCTGTGGGGCGGCGGCGGGGCGCTCGTCGTGGGGCTGGCCGTGACGCTCACCGTCGTCCTCACGGCCGCTTCGACTCCGAGCGAGCCTCGGTCGCACAGCGAGGTGCCGGCACCCCCGGTCGCCGCGGGGACGCCCGACGCCCAGCCCGCCGTGCTCGTCGTGGCCAATACCTCGGGGATCCCCGGGGTCGTCGCCTACGACACGACCGGCTGGCCGGCTGACCGCGACGACGGCCCCGTCGCCCAGGCGCTTCGCCACGCCCACGTCGCCGGTCCGGTCGCCTACTCGGTCACCCCGCCGGTGGGGGGCGACCACAGCCCGATCTGGTTGAACTGCGGCGTCTACGACCAGCCGGTGCCGAACGAGCGCGCCGTGCACGACCTCGAGCACGGGGCGGTGTGGATCACCTACCAGCCCTCGCTGCCCGCCACCGAGGTGCGCCAGCTTCAGGCCTTCGAGGCCCGCCAGTCGCTCGTCGGCGCGACCGGGTCCCGCTACGTCGACGTGAGCCCCTACCCGAGTCTCTCCTCGCCGATCGTGATCTCGTCGTGGGGCTTCCAGCTTCGGGTCAGCTCGCCCACCGACCCGAGGCTCCAGCGATTCGTCGACACCTTCCGGACGAGCAGCACCTACGCCCCCGAGCCCGGCGGGGAGTGCACCGGGGGCCTCGGCACGCCCCTGCAGCGCTGAGGGCGTCGACGGGATCGGAGCGATACCCACCGTGGGTACAGGCACATCTCGACGGGCCAACGGGGTCGTGGGCCCGCTTGCGGTTGGCGTCAGCGAGCCTTGTGCCGCCGTTGTACTGGGGCGATGGAGCCCGAACGCCGGAGGGACGACGAGTGGGGTCTTGACAACCCACT
>JAJZWW010000535.1 GCA_021846485.1 Actinomycetes bacterium | reverse complement strand
GATCGGCAGGGCCCCGACGACGGCCACCGCCGGCGGCAGGATCGTGCGGATCAGGTTCTTGATCCCCGCCATCTCCGGTGGCATCAGGCTGTCGGTGCTGTTGAACAGCGACGGCGGGCCCTGGACCGTGCTCAGCAGGGCCCCGCCGACCGAGGTGGCGGCGGCCGGCAGGGCCAGGACCGCACCGATCTCCAGGGGCAGGACGCGGCGAGCGGCGAGCGCCGCGGCGGCAGCACCGACCACGATGACGAGGGCCATCACCGCCAGCGGGGCTCCCGCCTCGCGCAGGTACAGCTCGCCCGCCTCGATCCCGTAACCGTCCCGGCGGTCGGGGTGGTCGGCCTCCTGGGCAACCGGCTCGACGGCGTCGAGGGCGGCGACGTAGAGGCACAGCCCGGCGACCACCACCAGGGGGGTGGTGCCCTGCCAGGCGCCGAGCTCGGCCAGCCCGGCGAGCGCCCCGAGCAGGGCGAGACGCCCCAGGCGCAGAGCGGGGAACCGGAGCACTCCGTGCCAGCCCCGGCGCCACGCGGGGAGGCCAAGGGTCCGCCGGCCAGGGCCGGTCGCGGTCACCGCCCGCCGCAAGCGGATCCAGGGCCGCTGGCGGGGGACCTCCTGGGCGAGCTGGCGACGCAGGACGACCACCGTGCGCAGGTCGCGCAGGGTCGCCGCGAAGCGCAGCTGGCCGACCAGCGACGAGCGCCGCTCGGCCGCTTCGATCGACGTGCCCCCGACGGCCCGGAGGCCGGCAGCGACCGCGACCGCGGCGAGGGCGAAGCCGGCCAGGCCCGCGCCCCGGAAGCGCAGGGGCCACAGGGCGACCTCCCCCAGCAGCGACATGGGCGAGGTGACCGAGCCGGTGAACGCGTCGGCCGCGGACCAGCCGAGCACGACCACCGCCAGCCCGCTGCCCGCCACCCGGCCGAGCCGCAGCCCGGAGACGACCAGCGCGAGGCCGAACGCACCGAGCACCGCGGCAGCGGCCACCGCGGCGTCGAGCGCCAGCCAGGCGACGACGTTGCCGGGCAGCCGGCGGAAGGCGAGCAGGCCGGCGAGCGCCCCGACCCCCGCGGCCGCCAGCGCGGCCGAGCGCATCTGCCTCCACGCCTGGGGGCGCAGGGCCACGGCCCGCTGGATCGGGGAGAGCAGCACGTGGCGCACGTCGGCGGCCTCGAGCGCCAGCGGGCCACCCTGGCCCCCGGAGCGCAACCCCACGGCGAGCAGCGCGGCAACGCCCAGCCCGACCACCGGCGCTCCGCCGGCGGCGACCCGGGAGGCCTCCGCCGGGCTGACGCGGGTCCCGCCGACCACCCCCGACGCCAGCCACAGGGCGACGCCGGCGAGGACCGCGGCCACGTACGCCCGGTACAGGGCCTCGACGGGGTCGATGGACGACACCCGCCGGGACCGGCGGGCCCTGCGCAGCGCGGCGAGGGCCTCGGCGCCGGCCTCGGCGGTCACCTCAGCATCCCCGGTGGGGCTGCGCCCCACACCCAGGGGCGGTGGGGATCCCTACCCCACCGCCCTGTCCTCTGCGCTGCGCTCCCACGTCAGCCCCCCGAGACGTCCTGGGGACGGATCGAGCCGGCGTTGATGAACGGCATCATCCGCCGCAGCCGGGCTCCGACCTCCTCGATGGGGTGGGCCTGGCCCGCCGCCTCCAGCCGCTTGAAGTTGGGCAGGCCCGCCCGGTACTCGCCGACCCACTCCTTCGCGAACGCCCCGCTGCGGATCTCCTCGAGTATCCGGCGCATCTCGGCCCTGACCGCCTCGTTGACGATCCTCGGGCCCCGGGTCAGGTCGCCGTACTCGGCGGTGGTCGAGATCGAGTAGCGCATCCCGGAGATGCCGTGCTCGTAGATCAAGTCGACGATCAGCTTCACCTCGTGCAGGCACTCGAAGTACGCCGACTCCGGCTCGTAGCCGGCTTCCACGAGGGTCTCGAAGCCGGCCTGGATGAGGGCGCTGAGCCCCCCGCAGAGCACCACCTGCTCGCCGAAGAGGTCGGTCTCGGTCTCCTCGGCGAAGGTCGTCTGGAGCACGCCGGCCCGGGTGGCGCCGATCGCGTCGGCGTAGGAGAGGGCGAGGTCCCTGGCCTTGCCGGTGGCGTCCTGGGCGACCGCCACGAGGGCGGGGACCCCGCCCCCGCCTACGTAGGTGCGCCGCACCAGGTGCCCGGGACCCTTGGGGGCGACCATCGCCACGTCCACCCCCGGCGGCGCGCTGATCAGTCCGAAGCGCACCGCGAAGCCGTGGGCGAAGAGCACCGCGTCGCCGTCGCGCAGGTGGGGGACGATCGACTCGGCGAAGATCGCCGGCTGGTCGGTGTCGGGGGCGAGCAGCATGACCACCTCGGCCTCGGCGGCGGCCTCGGCGATCGGCAGCACCGCCAGTCCGGCGGCCTCCGCTTTCTGCCGCGACCCCGATCCCTCCCGCAGGCCGACTCGCACGTCGACCCCGGAGTCCCGGAGGTTGAGGGCGTGGGCGTGGCCCTGGGAGCCGTAGCCGATGACGGCCACTCTTTTCCCCTGGATGATCGACGCGTCGGCGT
>JAJZWW010000025.1 GCA_021846485.1 Actinomycetes bacterium | reverse complement strand
GGGGCAGGACCTCGAGGCCCTCCAGGAGCTCGGCGGTGCGCGGCCTGCCGTGGGTCTCGGCGAACGCCACGACCACGTCCGCCCCTCGATCCCGGCGCCGGCGCCCCTCGTTCAGCATGGCGTAGGTCTTGCCCACGCCGGCGACCGCCCCGAGGTACACGCGGAAATGCCCCGCCCGCTCCACGAACTCCTCGGCGTCGGGGTCCGGGTCGGGCCCGGGCCGGGCCGCAGGCGCGCCGGCGGTGTCGCTCATCCCCGGCCGGGTGGCGGTGCCTCGATGTCGTACCACGGGTTCCACACCACCAGCTTGCCGTGCCCGACCCGGGTGACGCCCTCCACGCTCACTCGGGCACCGGTGACGACGACCCCGCCGTCGTCCTTTGCGGTCCAGGTCTCTCCGACCACCCCGGTGGCGACGAGCTTCGCCTAGCTAGGGGGCGGCGTCAGCTAGCCTCCTCGCCACCGGCCGACCCCCACCCGGCTGCGCCGGGCAGCTCGACGAAGCTGCTCACCGTCGCTCGAGGGCGGCGAGCGCCTCGTTGAGGCGCAGTACGTCGACGTAGGAGCTGCCGAGGAAACCCAGCTCGGGCCCCCGGGTCTGGCTGCGGATCAGCGCCTCGAGGCGGGACCGCGGGATGCCTGTCGAGCTGGTGATCATCGGGATCTCGGCCCGGGCGTCGGCCGGGGTGATGTCGGGGTCGAGCCCGCTGGCCGAGGTGGTGACCAGGTCGGGCGTCGGATCGACCCCGTGGGCGTGCCACCAGGCGACCAGCTCCTTGGTGTCCTCCAGGAGGGTCTCGGAGCGGGGCCCGAGGTTGGTCGCGCCCGACTCGCCCTTGCGCCCGTTGGCGACGAGCGGGTCGTCGCCGACCCCGGCGTAGGGCCCGAAGGCGTCGGGGCGGCCGTGGAAGAACCGGGTGGAGGTCCAGTTCTGGCCGATCAGGGTGGAGCCGCTCGAGGTGAGCGAGCCGTTGGCCTGGCGGGGGAAGAGCAGCTGGGAGACGCCGGTGCCGGCGTAGGCGTAGGCGAAGACCACCACGAGGAGGAAGGCCGACAGGACGACCGAGCGGCGGAGGTTGGCGAGCACGGGGCGCTCCGATCAGTACCAGTGGACGGCTACGAGGAACAGGTCGATCAGCTTGATGCCGAGGAACGGCACGATGATCCCCCCGACCCCGTAGATGAAGACGTTGCGCCGGAGGATCGACGCCGATCCGGCTGCCCGGAACCGGACGCCCCGCAGAGCGAGGGGGATCAGGGCGACGATCACCAGGGCGTTGAAGATGACTGCGGAGAGCACGGCGCTCTGCGGGCTGTGCAACCCCATGATGTTGAGCGCCCCGAGCTGCGGGTAGGTCGCGACGAACAGGGCGGGGATGATCGCGAAGTACTTGGCGATGTCGTTGGCGATCGAGAACGTGGTGAGCGCCCCGCGGGTGATGAGCAGCTGCTTGCCGATCTCGACGACGTCGATGAGCTTGGTGGGGTTGGAGTCGAGGTCGACCATGTTGCCGGCCTCCTTGGCGGCGGTGGTGCCGGTGTTCATCGCCACCCCCACGTCGGCCTGGGCGAGCGCGGGCGCGTCGTTGGTCCCGTCGCCGGTCATCGCGACGAGCTTGCCGCCCTGCTGCTCGGCTTTGATCAGCTCCATCTTGGTCTCCGGGGTGGCCTCGGCGAGGAAGTCGTCGACGCCGGCCTCCTGGGCGATGGCCGCGGCGGTGAGCGGGTTGTCGCCGGTGATCATCACCGTGCGGATGCCCATGGAGCGCATCTCGTCGAACTTCTCGCGGATGCCGGTCTTCACCACGTCCTTCAGCTCGATGACCCCGAGTATCCGCTTGCCGTCGGCGACCACGAGGGGAGTGGAGCCCGCCCGGGAGATGCGCTCCACCGCGGGGTCGAGGTCCTCGGGCAGGCTCCCTCCTTGCTCCGCGACCCATCGCTTCACCGAGTCGGCGGCCCCCTTGCGGATCTGGCGACTGCCGACGTCGAGGCCCGACATCCGGGTGATCGCGCTGAACGGGACGAACTCGTGGCCGCCGTCGAGTGCCCTTTCGCGTATGCCGAAGCGCTCCTTGGCGAGCACGACCACCGAGCGACCCTCGGGGGTCTCGTCGGCCAGGCTGGCGAGCTGGGCGGCGTCGGCGAGGTCGCGCTCGTCGACGCCTTGCACCGGGGTGAAGCTCGAGGCCATCCGGTTGCCCAGGGTGATGGTCCCGGTCTTGTCCAGCAGCAAGGTCTGGACGTCGCCGGCGGCCTCGACCGCCCGGCCGCTCATCGCCAGCACGTTGCGCTGCACCATGCGGTCCATGCCGGCGATGCCGATGGCGGAGAGCAGGGCGCCGATGGTGGTCGGGATGAGGCACACCAGCAGGGAGACGAGGACCACCACCGAGACCGATGCGCCGGCGTAGCGGCCGAAGGGCTCGAGGACCACCACCACCGGGAGGAACACGATGGTGAGCACCGCCAGCAAGATCGTGAGGGCGATCTCGTTGGGGGTCCGCTGGCGGTTGGCGCCCTCCACCAGGCCGATCATCCGGTCGAGGAAGGTCTGGCCCTGCTCGGCGGTGATCCGCACGACGATGCGGTCCGAGAGGACCTTGGTCCCCCCGGTCACCGCCGAGCGGTCCCCGCCGGACTCGCGGATCACCGGGGCCGACTCCCCGGTGATGGCCGACTCGTCGACGGAGGCGACGCCTTCGACGATCTCCCCGTCGGAGGGGACGAGGTCGCCGGCCTCGCACACGACCAGGTCGCCCTGGGCGAGGGTGGCCGCCCCCACCCGCTCCTCGGTGCCGTCGGGGCGCAGCCGGCGGGCCTCGGTGTCGGCCCGCATCCGCCTGAGGGTGTCGGCCTGGGCCTTGCCGCGCCCCTCGGCGAGCGCCTCGGCGAAGTTGGCGAAGATCACCGTGAGCAGCAGCCAGGCGGTGATCGACCAGTCGAACACGCCGGGGCTGGTGATCGACTCGATCAGGGTGACGACCGTGCCCACGAGGACCACGAACATCACCGGGTTGCGCACCTGGACCCGAGGGTCCAGCTTCAAGAACGCCTCCGGTAGGGCCCGAGAGAGGATCTCCCGCTCGAACAGGCCGCGGGAGCGGGCCACGCCGTGCGGCTGGGCCGGGGTCTGCTGGGGAGGCGGGGGAGTCGCGGTGGTGGCCATCAGAAGAACTTCCCGTGGCTCAGCTGCTCGACGATCGGACCGAGGGACGCGGCGGGGAAGAAGGTCAGGCCGCCGATGATGAGGATCACCCCGATGGTGAGCCCCACGAACATGCCGTTGTCGGTGCGGAACGTACCTGCCGACGGCGGGACGACCTGCTTGGCCGCCAGGGAGCCGCCGAGTGCGAGCACCGGGATCATGATCCCGAAGCGGCCGAGGAGCATGTCGATCGCCCCGACGATGTTGTAGAAGTCGGTGTTGCTGTTCAGCCCGGCGAAGGCCGATCCGTTGTTGTTGCCCTGGGAGGTGAAGGCGTAGAGGATCTCGGTGAACCTGTGGGGCCCCTTGTTGAGCGGCCCCGCCTGGCCGGCGTGCACCGACACCGCGATGCCGGTGAGCACGAGCACGGTGAGTGGCATCACCAGGGCCGCCAGGCCGGCGAGCTTCACCTCCTTGGCCTGGATCTTCTTGCCGAGGTACTCGGGGGTGCGCCCGATCATCAGCCCGCCGATGAACACGGCGACGATGGCGTAGACGAGGATGGTGTAGAGGCCCGAGCCGGTGCCCCCCGGGGTCACCTCCCCGAGCATCATGCCGGTCAGCAGCCCGAAGCCGCCCATCGGGTTGTAGGAGTCGCCGGCGCTGTCGACCGCCCCGTCGGAGGTCTGGGTCATCGACACGTTGAACAGGGCGCTGCTCGTGTCCCCGAAGCGGACCTCCTTGCCCTCGGTGTTGCCGACATGGGTGTTGGCCACCCCGGCGGCGGCCACCGCGGGGTTGGGCTGGTGCTCGGCGTAGCTGGTGAAGCCGACCCAGACCCCGAAGATGATCGTCATCGCGGCAAGCAGCGCGGTCCCCTGGCGGATGCTGCCGACCATCTTGCCGAAGGTGTAGGTGAGCGCGACCGGGATCGAGAGCGTCAGCACGATGTAGAGGAGGTTGGTGAGCCCGGTCGGGTTCTCCAGGGGATGCGCCAGGTCGACGTTGAAGAACCCGCCGCCGTTGGTGCCGAACTGCATGATCGAGCCCATGAAGGCGGCCGGGCCCCGGGCGATGGTCTGGGTGACCCCGTTCAAGGCGTCGTGGATCGTCGCCGGCCCGGCGAGGGTCTGCACCGCCCCCTGGCTCACGAGGATGATCCCGGCGACGAAGCTCACCGGGACGAGGACGTAGATGGTGAAGCGGGTGACGTCCACCCAGAAGTTCCCGATCGTCGGGCTGTTGCGCCGAGCGAACCCGCGCACCAAGGCGATGGCGACGGCCACGCCCACGGCACAGGAGGCGAACTGTTGCACTGTCAGCGCGCCGATCTGGGAGAAGTACGACATGGTCGTCTCGCCGCCGTAGTTCTGCCAGTTGGTGTTGGTGACGAACGACACCGCGGTGTTGAACGACAGAGCCTGCGGCACCCCGCCGAGGTGCTGGGGGTCGAGCGGCAGGTGGCCCTGGATCCTCATGATCAGGTAGGCGACCCCGATGGCCACCCCCGAGTAGACGATCATGGACACGGCGTAGCGCTTCCAGGTCTGCTCGTGGTCGGGCCCGGTGCCGAGCGCCCAGTAGACCGGGCGCTCGAGCCAGCCGAGGAAGTGCACCCGGCCGTCGAAGACCGCCGCCATGTACGAGCCGAGGAAGCGCCAGGCGAAGCCGAGCACCACCACGAGGACGACGATCGTCCAGAAGAAGCCCATCTCTAGAACCACTCCGGCTTGAACATGGCGACGCCGAGGTAGGCGAACAGGAACACGGAGAGGGCGAGGAGGACGGCGTCGACGGCGCTCACACCCGCTCCAGGGCCCAGATCAAGGCGAGGGACACCGCGACGAACGCGACGATCCCGATGACAGAGAGCAGATCGGCCATGGCCCCACCCTCCCGCCCGGACTGTGAACGTCGGCTGAACGCGCCGGGCGGGAGCGTCAATACTTCGTGAACGGAGCTGTCGTCGCCCTGGTCGGCTATCCGGCCGGGGGATGGGCGCCGAGCGAGTAGCCGATGCCCGGGGAGGTGCGCAGCAGCGCTCCGCCGGAGTCGTCGAGCTTCCGGCGGAGCCGGTAGATGTAGGTGCGCAGCGACTCGGCCTCGTTGCCGTACTCGCCGCCCCAGACCGCTCTGAGGATCATCTGGTGGGTGCAGACCTTGCCGGCGTGGTGGGCCAGGTAGGTGAGCAGGTCGAACTCCCGGGCGGTGAGCTCCAGGTCCCGGCCCCGGAGGCGGGCCTGGTGGTGGAGGAGGTCGATCTCCACGTCGCCGATCCGGAGCTCGACCGGCTCACCGCCCGCTGCGAGCCGGTGGCGGAGGGCGGCGCGGATGCGGGCCTCGAGCTCTGCCATCCCGAACGGCTTGGTCACGTAGTCGTCGGCACCGAGGTCCAGCGCCGCGACCTTGCGGGCCTCGAGACCGTCGGCCGACAGCACCACCACGGGAACGTCGCTCCAACCGCGGATCCGTCGGCACACCTCGAGGCCGTCGAGGTCGGGCAGCCCGAGGTCCAGGACCACGACCTCAGGGCGCTCGCCGGCGACCTTCGCCAGTCCCTCGTCGGCGCGCGCCGCCACCGACACCGCGTGGCCCTTGGCCGCGAGACCGACCCGCATGGCCCGCAGGAGAGCCCGGTCGTCGTCGACGACCAGCACCCGGGCCACCGCTCAGCGGGCGGCCGGGAGGGTGAAGCGCACCCGGTTGCCCCCTCCGGCACGCCGCTCGGCCCACACCCGCTCGCCGTGGGCCTCCACGAACGACGCGACGATCGCCAGCCCGAGACCGCCGGCGCCCCCGGCCTCCCTCCGGCCGAGCGACTCGAAGAGGCCGGCTTCCCCGGGAGCCGACGGGAGGCCCGGGCCGCGGTCGGCGACCGACACCACCACCTTCCCGGGGGCCGCCGGCCGGGCGCCGACGGTCACCGGTCGGTCGGTGGGCCCGTAGCGCAGGGCATTGTCCACCAGGTTGGCCAGCACCGCGGCCACGAGGACCCGGTCGACCTCGACGAGGGGCAGGTCAGCGGGCAGGTCGGTCGCGACGCGCGCCCGGTCGGTGGACGGGCCGAGCCGGCCGAGGGCGTCCTCGAGCAGCTCGGCCACGCTCGTCGCAGCACGCCGCAGCTCGAGCGCCCCTGCCTGGATGCGGGTCATGTCGAGGAGGTTGGCGACCAGCCGGTCGAGGCGGTCGGCCTGCCTGTCCACCAGCTCGAGCAGCTCGTGGGCGTCGGAGGTCGGCACGGGGGCGTCCCCGTCGAGCAGGGCAGAGGTGGCCACCTTGATCGTCGCCAGCGGGGTGCGCAGGTCGTGGGACACCGCGCCGACCAGGCCGCGGCGGAGGCGGTCGGCTTCTTCGAGCACCCCGGCCCGCAACGCCTGCTCCTGGAGCTGCGCCCGCTCGAGCGCCAGCGCCAGGTGGTTGGCGAAGGCCCGCAGGAGCTCCTCGCCGGCGTCGCCGTCGCCGGGCGCTCCCCGCAGGGCGAGCAGGCCGACGGGGCGTCCAGAGGCGACCAGGGCGACCGAGCGCAGGTGGGAGCCGGCTGGGGGGCGGGCCCCCGCTGACAGCGCCCCCAGCTCGTCATCGGTCAGGGCGGTGCCCGAGGAGGCGGCTAGCCCGAGGCCGTCGGCGGAGGGGAGCAGGAGAGCGGCGCCCTCGAGCTCGAAGGCCTGGGCCACCGCCCGGACGATGCCGTCGAGGAGAGCCGCCTCCGAGGCGTCGCGCACGAGCAGCTCCGAGACGTCGAAGAGCCGGCGCAGCTCCCCGGCGCGCGCCTGTGCCTCGGAGCGGGTCGCCTCGAGTCGGTCGACGACCCGGGACACGACGACCATCACCACCGCGTACACGCCGAGGGCGGTCCAGTCCTGGGCGGAGCTGACCGTGAGCGTGTAGTACGGAGGGATGAAGACCAAGTCGTAGACCAGGAAGCCCACCGCGGTCGCGAGGGCGCCGGCGGCGAAGCCGCCGACGGCCACGCCGACCACGACCGGCACCACCAGCACCAAGGCGGTGGTCGCCACGCTCAGGTGGCTGCGCAGGGGCAGCAGCGCCGACGCGAGCCCGGCGGTGAGCACCACCGCCGCTGTCGAGCCGGCGGCGAAGCGCCCAACCCGGCGGCCCCTGGCCGGTGCCGGGACCCGGGTCGCCGCCCGTGGGGGCCGACCGAGGAGGGGGACGGTCACCGCCCGCCGGCCGGGCCGGCGTGGTCGGTCCGGCCGGAGTGGGTGTCCACGACCGTGGGGCTCATCCCCCAAGCATGCCTCTACGCCGGCGGCGACCGGCGACGGAGGCGCCGGAGTGCGAGGATCACCCCACCGCCGGCGGCGAGCAGCAGGCCGGGGGCCGCCCAGCCGGCGGCCAGGACCACGCCCCGGACGGCGTCGACGGTGTGGCTGGTGGCGAGCGCCAGAAGCGGGTCAGCGTGGTCGGCCCCAGTCGCGACGCGGCGTAGCTCGGCTCAGCTCCGCTCGAGGCGGGGTGCGGCGAGCTCCTCCAAGAGGAGCTTGACCGCCGCGGCCACGGGGATGGCGACCAGCGCGCCGATGATCCCGAGAAGCACCCCCCCGGCGAGGGTGGCGACGACGGTCACCAGGCCGGGGACGTCCACGGTCCGGCGCATGATCCGCGGGCTGAGCAGGTAGTCCTCGAGGAGGCGGTAGGCGAGGTAGAAGCCGACGGTCCCGGCGGCCACCGGCAGCGAGACGGTGAGCGCCACTGCGGCGACGACCACCCCGCCGACGGTCGAGCCGACGACTGGTACCAGGTCGAAGGCGGCCACCAGCACGGCGAGCAGCAGGGGGTAGGGGACGCCGAAGACCGCGCACCAGACGTAGGTGCCCACCCCGGTGATCACCGAGACCACCACGTTGCCGCGCACGTAGCCGCCGACCTTGGCGAAGATCTGGTCGCCGAGCAGCACGGCGCGGGCCCGCCGGCTGCGCGGCACGAGTCCGTATACCAGCCGCTTGAACCGGGGGAGGTCGAACAGCAGGTAGGTCGACACGACCACCACCACCAGGGCCGAGGCCAGCGCACCGAGCACCGCGCGCCCGAGCCCGAGCAGTCCCGACGCCACCCCCGACGAACGGTTGGCCAGGGCGGCCCGCAACCGGCTCTCCACGTGGTAGCGGGTGTTGACCCGCCCGACCAACGAGCTGCGGTCGTTGAGCTCCCGGAAGTAGCGGGGGAGGTGCTCGGCGAGGGTGGTGACCTGCTTGACGAGGACCGGCACCGCGAGGTCGCCGATCCCCCCGGCCAGGGCCAGGCCGAGGACGATCACCACCCCGACGGCCACCGGACGGGGCATCCGGCGGTGCAGCCAGACCACGACCGGATCGAGGCCGGCGGCGATGAACAGCGACAGGCCGAAGAGCAGCAGCAGGTTGCGGGCGTAGTACGTGGCCAGGAGCACGACCCCGGCGACGGCCACCCCGAAGGTGGCGGACACCCCGATCCAGAACGGGGACCGCCGGTCAAGGGGCGCCCCGAGGCGGCCGTAGGCCTCCTCCTCGGAGGCGACGGCCTCCGAGGCGGCTGCTGCGGCGACCTGCTCCGGTTCGATCTGGTGGGCGCCGAGCAGGTCGTCGAGCGGGCTCTCACCCGCTACGGAGGTTGGCTGACGGCAGCCCGGCGGCTCGGGCGGAGGATCGGCTCGGGCACGAAGGCGGCGGAGACGAAGGCCCGACAAGGTCTGGCCTCGATACCGCTGCGCCGACTTCGGCAACCGAGCCCTCCTCAGAAGCTCCGTCGAGCCTACCGCCCGGAGCGGCTCGGCAGCGTGGGTCCGGGGCGGGAGGGATGCGGAGCGCCCGGCTAGCATCGGGCGATGGCCGACGCGGTGGAAGTGCTGTCGAGGGTGGGGATCTTCTCCATGTTGCCGCGCAAGGAGCTGTCCCGACTGGCCCGGGAGGCCCACGAGAGGACCTTCCCCGCCGGGACAGTCCTCACCGACCAGGAGGAGTACGGGACGATCTTCACGGTGGTCGTGGACGGCACGGCGACGGTCTCGGTGGACGGCACCGCGATCCGTACCCTCGGGCCGGCGGACTACTTCGGCGAGATGGCGCTCATCGACCGCGACCGCCGCTCGGCGACGGTGACCGCCGGGACCGATCTGCAGTGCTTGATGCTCACCCAGTGGGTGTTCCGACCCTTCGCCATGGACCACCCGGAGGTCGTCTGGGCCCTCCTCGAGGTGATGGTCGCCCGGCTCCGGGAGGCCGAGCGTCGCGCGCCGTGAGCGAGGCTGCCGGCCGCGGCGCGCCGGTGGAGGAGATCAACGCGGTCACCCTGGCGGTGTCGGACATGGACCGCTCGGTGGCGTTCTACCTGGCGCTCGGCTTCGAGCCGGTGACCGGTGGGGCCTCCTCCGGGCTCGCCACCTTCCGGGCCGGTGCCGGTTTCCTCAACCTGCAGCTCAGGGCCGGGCTGGAGGACCAGGGCGGGCGCTGGGGGCGGGTGATCCTGTGGGTCGACGACGTGGACCGCATGCACCGCCGGGCCCGTGACGCCGGCATGCGGCCGGCCACCGACCCGGTGGACGCCCCATGGGGCGAGCGCTTCTTCCACCTGCGCGACCCCGACGGCCACGAGCTGAGCTTCGCCAGGCCGATCCGTTGACCGTCCTGGCACCGGTACCGGTCCGCCATGCCCGCAACGGGATGGTCTGCGCCATCGACCACCTCGCGTCCTCCGCCGGCGTCGACCTGCTGCGCCACGGGGGGAGCGCGGCGGACGCCGCGGTGGCCGCCAGTGCGGTCCTGGCGGTCACCAGCCAGCACCTCTGCGGGCTCGGCGGGGACTTGTGGGCGCTCGTCCACGCCGGCGGCGGGGTCGTCGCGCTCAACGCCTCGGGGAGGGCCGGCTGGGGCGCCGACCCCGAGCGGCTGCGGGCCGAGGGGCATCGGACGGTGCCGGCGTTCGGCCACCCCGCGGCGGTGACCGTGCCGGGGTGCGCCGACGGCTGGCTGGCGCTGCACCGCCGCTTCGGCCGGCTGCCCCTCGCCGACGTGCTCGCACCCGCACGGCACTACGCGGTTGACGGCTTTCCAGCCTCACCCGGCCTGGTGGCCGCCTTCCCGCGCGTCGCCGGCCTCCCCGGAGCCGACGACTACCGCCTCCCGGGAGGTCTTTCCCCTGGGAGCCTCGTAGTCCGAGCCGGGGTCGGGCGGGCCCTGGCAGCCCTCGCCGGCGGGGATCGCGACGGGTTCTACCGGGGTGCGCTGGGCGACGACTTCCTCTCGGTGACCGGCGGCCAGCACACCCCCGAGGACCTCGACCGGGTCCAGGCCGACTGGGTGGACCCCGTCGCCGCGGACGCCTGGGGGCACCGGATCTGGGCCGCACCACCCAACTCCCAGGGCTACCTGACCGCGGCCGCCGCCTGGATCGCCGGCGGCCTGGCGCTCCCCGACCCCGACGACCCGGCCTGGGCGCACCTGCTGGTCGAGTCGGCCCGGCAGGCCTCCTACGACCGCCCCGAAGTGCTCCACGAGGGCGCCGACGGCCGGGCGCTCCTGGAGCCGGCCCGGCTCGCTCCCCGCCGTGCCGCGGTCGACCCCGGTCGCGCTTCGCCGCTCGGGGTGCCCGCTGGCGCCGGCGACACCATCGGGCTGTGCGCCCTCGACGCCGGGGGGATGGGCGTGAGCCTGGTGCAGTCCAACGCCTCCGGCTGGGGCTCCGGGCTGGTCGTCCCTGGCACCCGCATCTTCCTCCACAACCGGGGGAGAGGGTTCTCGCTCGAGCCGGGGCACCCGGCGGAGCTCGGCCCGGGCCGGCGACCGCCCCACACCCTCTGCCCCACCCTCGTGACCCGACCGGACGGGTCGCTGCGGGCGGTGGCCGCGACGATGGGCGGTGACGCCCAACCCCAGGTCCTCTTGCAGCTGCTCGCCAGGCTGCTGGCCGCCGGGGAGGACCCCGGCGAGGTGGTCGCCGCCGGCCGGTTCGCGCTCGGCGCGCCCCTCGGCCCCGACGGTGAGCCGCTCGGCGACGGGTTCGAGACCTGGACGGCGGGCGGAGCGGTCAGCGTGGCCGTCGAGGGGCAGGCCCCGCCCGCCTGGGCGGAGGGTCTGCGCCAGCGGGGCCACCAGGTCGTGGAGGTCGCCGCGTGGAGCTCGTCTTTCGGTCACGCGCACCTGATCGAGGTCGACGAGCGGACCGGGACCCTGAGCGGCGCCAGCGACCCTCGGGCGGCCGCCGGCGGGCTCGTCGGCTGGTGAGCGGCGCGGGGGAGCGTAGGGGCCCGTGGGTGCGCCACCGCAGCGAGGTGGTCCACTCCAACCCGTGGTACCGGGTGGAGCGCGACGAGGTGACCCGGCCCGACGGGAGCCCCGGCGAGTACTTCACCGTGGTCAACCAGCCGGCGGTGTTCGTGGTCGCGCTCGACGATGCCGACCGGGTGGCGCTCGTCCGGCTCTACCGCTACACGGTCGGTCGCTGGTCGCTCGAGGTCCCCGCGGGGCGCACCGACGGCGAGGACCCGCTGGTCGCCGCCCGGCGGGAGCTGGCCGAGGAGGCCGGGCTGCGCGCCGAGCACTGGCAGCACCTCGGGGTGCTCCACCCGGCCAACGGGCTGCTCGCCGAGGACAACCACGTCTACCTGGCAACCGGCCTCGGCGAAGCCGGGCTCGACCGGGCGGAGATGGCCGCAGAGGGCATCGACGAGGTCCTCCGGGTGGGTCGGGAGGAGGCCTGGGAGCTGGTCCGCGAGGGCGCGGTCACCGACGCCCAGACCGTCGCCGCCCTGGCGCTCGCCGACCGGGCGCTGGCGCGGCGGGGCTGACGGGGGTCGACGGGCTGACGGGGCGGTCAGTCCCGGTCGTAGGCGGCCACCGCGATGTGCAGCTCGTCGTCGACCGAGCCGAAGGTCACCACCTGGTTCTCGAACCAGACCTTGCGGCCCTCACGGTGGACCACCTCGCCGTGCTCGACGGTCACGTCGCCGTGGACCAGGTCCGCGACCCGCTTGCGCTCTCGTCGGTCTCCGACCTCCACCGGCCAAGGCTACCGGGAGACACCCGCCGCTGCGCGCGCTCCGGCGTTGGTGCCCGTCGGTGGTCCCGCCCTACCGGGACCACCCGTGGCCGCCCCGGCCCCGGTCCCGGCCCGCGCCGGCTCTCCGGCCCCGTCGCCGTCGCCGGTCCCGGTCCCCCCGCCGAGCGGCCCGAAGGCGCCGTGCACGTAGCGCCCGCCGCGCAGCCAGGAGGCAACCGCAGCGACGAGCGAGCAGCCGATGGCGAAGTCGAAGGCGTAGCGCAGCCCGGTGCCGAACGGCCCGCTGATCAGGTGGGGGAAGAACGCCCGGCCGGTGAGGGTGGCTCGCTGGGCCGCCGGGAGGTGGCCGAGGACGGCCGCGGGTACCAGCTGCTTGATCGGGTCCAGGCCGAGGAAGGCGGCGAAGAGGGCGCCGACGGGGGGCTCTTTGCCAACCCGGCGCCCGCCCGGTTGGGGGAGCTGAACAGCCCCAGTAGACAGGCCCATGGCGAGCAGCAGCAAGGCGAACCAGACGTAGCCGAAGTCGATGGGTAGCACCTCCAGGAGACCAAAGGTGACCGCGACCCCGATCATCCCGTCGGTGGCGAACGGCCGGGCCCGTAGCGGTCGGTGGGCACCCCCGACACCGGGCCGGCGACCAGGAAGCCGACGGTGAGCGGGACCATGTAGATCCCGGCCCAAAGCGGCGTCTGGGAGGAGCTGTAGCCGTGCTGGGGGAGCCAGATCCCCTGCAGCCAGATGATGAGCATGAACTGCAGCGCGCCTCGCCCGAGGGCGCCGAGCAGGTTGGCGAGGTTGCCGGCGGAGAACGCCCGGATGCCGAACAGCGGGATGCCGAACATCGGGTCGGCGACCACCTGCTCTATCCGGAGAAAGACCACGAGGGTCGCCACGCCCCCCACGATGGCGGCGATCACCCCGGGGTTGGTCCAGCCCATGGCGCTGTTGCTGTAGGGCTGGATCCCGATCGTCGTGTTGGAGAGCGCTACCGCCCCTGGTCGCCGGCGGCCGGCAGGCCGCGGTGGTCCGAGCGACCGAGCGGGTGCGGATCGGCACCGGCACCACCGGTCCCGGTTCGGCCCTGTGGGTGGAGGCTGAGGTAGTCGAGTCCGCGGGCGCCCACGGTGGGCGGGCCAAGGAGACTCGCGCTGCACCCGGCGGAGCGGGAGGCCGCGGTGGGCGCCGCAGCCTGAGCCCGCCCCGGGCCCCGCTAGAGTGGCAGACTGCGGTGGCCCCAGGCGCTCGTAGCTCAATGGATAGAGCATCTGACTACGGATCAGAAGGTTGGGGGTTCGAATCCCTCCGAGCGCGCCGCAAAAGCCCAGGTCAGAGGCACTGTGTGTCTCGCGCCTGGCGGGATGGGTCTCAGATCTGCAACAGATCTGCAACGGAGGGTCGGGTGAGCGCAGCGCCGCGAGTAGTGGATCTGGAGCGTGAGCGCACGCGGCGGCTCTCGTCCGAGATCGAGCGGGAGTTGCGTCAGACCGGTGTCAGGACCCCCTGGTGGCGGCGGCGAGGACATCGAGGACCTGGGTCGCTGGCGGCGGGCGGCGGTGATGGCGGCGCACCGGATGGGGCCATCGGGCCAGTGACGTACGTCTGGGGCAGAGAGGTGGCGGTCGAGCTGGACCTGCCGGTCACCGAGGCTGAAGATCGAAGCGCCGCGCAGCTGGTGGCGAACCTCCTGGGCATCCGCTCGCGCGGCTAACTTGGGCGGCCCTTGGCGGCGTCGAAGACGAGCTGGGCGACCTTCTCTGCGGCCATCCGATCGATCTGCTCGACGCTGTGCTGGTAGACGTTCTGGGTGAGCGAGGTGCTCGAGTGCCCGAGGCGCGTCGAGGCGATCTTGACGTCCACGCCGACCCTCAGCATGGCGGTCGCGTGCCAGTGACGGAGGTCATGCAGGCGACACGGTGGCAGCCCGGCTTGACGCCCAGCCCGGCTGAAGCGCTTCGTGACGTACTCGGGGATGAGAGGCCGGCCGATCTCGTCGGTGAAGACGTGACCTTGTCCTTGCCAGAAACCGGGAGCGCACGCGACCTGCTCGGCGAGCTGGCGGTGCTGTTGCTCTCGTAGGACCGCTAGGGTTCCCTCGTCGAGGCTGATCCGCCGCTGCCCGGCGGTGGTCTTGGGGGTGGCGTCGGTAGCGACCCCATGCACCATCACCCGGGCTCGCCTGACGGTCAGCGAGCCTTGCTCGAAGTCGATGTCCTCCCAGTGCAGGCCGCACAGCTCGCCTCGGCGCATGCCCGTGGTGAGGGCGAGCGCCCAGAGCGGATAGAGGCGGTCCTCGGCCGTGGCTTGGAGGAAGCGGCCGAGCTGGTCAGGGGTCCACATCTCGCTCTTCACCGGCGGCGTGGCCCGCGGAAGGTCGTCTCGTGCGCCCTCTGCGGGGTTGCGGGCGAGGAGGCCGGCGCGCACGGCGTGGCCGAGGGCCATGGAGAGCACGCGGTGAGTGAGCGCGATGGTGCGGGTGGATCGGGGCCTACCTCCCCTGCCCTCCTCTTTGGAGAAGGCCTCGAAGAACGCTACGACCTCCCGTGGGCCGAGCTTGCGCAGCCGGAGGTTGCCGAGAGGCGGGATGAGGTAGGCCTCGCAGACCCAGCGGTAGTTCGCGATGGTGGTGGGCTTGAGGCCACGCAGCTCTCGGGCGGGGAGCCACTGCTCGCGCAGGTACTGGGCCAGGGTCACTCCACCGAGACCTGGGTCGACAGCCTGCCCGGCCTGGACGTCGAGCAGCGCCTTGGCTGCGGCACGCTCGGCCTCGCGCCGGGACCAGTACGGACCGAGCCGCCGCTGCCTGCGTCTGCCGGTGGCTGGGTCGGGGCCGATGTCGATCATCGCCCGCCACCCCTTCGCCGACTGGTAGATGTGACCGGGCACGGCTTCGAAGCCTACGCGGCGGGGTCGTAGCCGAGCAGCGCTCGCAGCTCGCTGCTTGGGATGCGAATGGTCCGGCCGACGCGGATGACGTTGGTCGGCCACGCTCTGGCGTCGCCGGCCAGGCGCGCCTCGATCGCGCGGTAGGCGGCGGACTTCGACACTCCGAGCAGCGAAGCCGCTTCGGGGACCGTGATCGTCCCGGGGAGCGCCAATGCAGGGGAGCCGCTCTGGCTCATAGACCGATGACCTCCGTGGCTAGGACCGAGTCCGGCCCGGTCGGGGCGGCGGAGCGCTCGCGCCGGCCCACGGTGTCCTCGACGTAGCGGGAGGCGAAGGTTGAAGCTGCGACAGGAATGGGTGCGTCGTGCCTGCCTCTTTCGGCTCTACGCCCTCTCTGGGCTCCGGCCAGCACCCATGCAGAGAGTCCCTCGTCTCCGTGCTCGGCCAGCCAGGAGGCGGGGTCGTGGTCGCTCGGCAGGGCGGTGACGAGGACTGTGCGACCTTGGTGCGCGGCAGCGAGCGAGTAGCGGTACGCGGACTGTCGGCCCGCAGCGTCGCCGTCGAAGGCCAAGACCGGCGGGGAGGGATGGAGGCGCAGAACCTGGCCCAGCTGCAGGGCGGACAGCTCCCGCCCGGACTGGGTGAGGGCGCAGAGCCGATCCGCCTGGCGGCTCCGGATGGCGGCAACCGCGATGGCCATGGCGTCGAGGGTGCCCTCCACGACGATGACCCGGCCCTCCGGGCGGGTGGGTGCTGGTAGGGGCTGGTAGAGGTTGACGGACTTGTCGTAGAGG
>JAJZWW010000024.1 GCA_021846485.1 Actinomycetes bacterium | reverse complement strand
ACGTGGGACATCGTGGGTCACCTGGCCACTCAGCGGGTCGTGGGCGGCGACGCCGCCTGCCTCTCCATCGCCGCGGCGTCGATCCTCGCGAAGGTCTCCCGCGACCGGCAGATGCGGGAGATGGCGGGGCACTACCCGGCCTACGACTTCGACACCAACAAGGGCTACCCCTGTCCCCGCCACCAGATGGCCCTCTCGGCCTACGGGCCCAGCGCGATCCACCGCCGCTCCTGGGTGTTCATGGAGCGCCTCCCGTGGGGGGTGGCCGGCGCCCGCGTCGGGGCCCGGGGTCCGTCCGGCCCCGGGCCGGTACCCGGCGGGCCGCAGGCAGCCGCCGGAGCCGCCGGGCATCGTTAGCATCTCTCACGATGTCGCCGCCCGGAACCGCCGACCCCTCCGGGCCACACGCCGGTCCTGCGAGCGTCCCCGCGCCCGGTTGGGTGCGACGACTCCTGCCGTGGCTGCGTCCCTACCGGGCCAACGTCGCCATCGCCCTCGGCGCCGCCGCGGTCGGCTCTCTCGTGTCGGTGTCGATCCCCCTGGTGGAGCGCCAGGTGCTCGACCGGGTGGTGCTGGCCCATCGCTCCCCGCTCGCCCCGTGGATCGCGGTGATGCTCGGCCTGGCGGTGGTCGGCTTCGGGTCCGCCTACCTCCGGCGCTTCCGGGGTGGGAGGGTGAGCCTCGACGTGCAGCGCGACCTGCGCAACGCGATCTACGACCGGCTCTCCCGGCTCGACTTCGCCCGCCACGACCAGATGCAGACCGGCCAGCTGGTGTCCCGGGCCACCTCTGACGTCGGCCTGATCCAGGCGCTGCTCGCCTTCACGCCGGTGATGGCCGGCAACGCCCTGCTGCTCGTCGTCGCCACGGCGGTGATGGTCGTGCTCTCCCCGCTGCTCGCGACGGTGAGCCTGGTGGCGGTCCCGGCGATGGTCGTCGCCGCCTACCGCATGCGGCGGATGACCTTCCCGGCCAACTGGGATGCCCAGCAGAAAGAGGGCGAGGTGGCGGTCGCAGTCGAGGAGGCGGTCACCGGGGTGAGGGTCGTCAAGGGCTTCGGCCAGGAGCGCCGGGAGCTGGAGCGGGTCGCCGCCGAGGCGCAGCGCCTCTACGGGGCCAATGTCCGGGCCACCCGGCTCCAGACCCGCTACCAGCCGGTGCTGGCGGCCATCCCCCAGCTGGCCGAGGTCGGGGTGCTCGTTCTCGGCGGGTGGTTGGCGGTGCGCCACCGCATCCCCCTCGGGACGTTCCTCGCCTTCGCGTCCTACCTGGTGCTGCTGGCCACGCCTGCTCGGATGCTCGCCAACGTGATGCTCGTCGCCCAGCAGGCCCGCGCCGGCGTCGAGCGGGTGCTGGACCTGTTGTCGTCGACTCCGGTGGTCGCCGAACGACCCGACGCCGTCGAGCTCCCGGCGCTGCACGGGGAGATCCGTTTCGACGACGTCACCTTCGGCTACCTGTCGCGCGAGCCGGTCCTCGACGGCTTCGAGCTGGTGGTCGCCCCGGGGGAGACCGTCGCGGTGGTCGGCCGCTCCGGGTCGGGCAAGTCGACCGCCGCACTGCTGCTCCCCCGCTTCTACGACGTGCAGCGCGGCGCGGTGCGCGTCGACGGCGTCGACGTGCGCGACGTCACCCTGGGGTCGCTGCGCCGCCAGATCGGGGTGGTGTTCGAGGAGAGCTTCCTCTTCTCCGACACCGTGAGGGCCAACATCGCCTACGGCCGGCCCGATGCCACCGCGGCCGAGGTGGAGCAGGCCGCCCGCCGGGCGGAGGCGGACCGCTTCGTCCGGGACCTCCCCGACGGTTACGACACCCTCGTCGGAGAGCGGGGGTTCACCCTCTCGGGTGGGCAGCGCCAGCGGATCGCCCTGGCCCGGGCGTTGCTCACCGACCCGCGCATCCTGCTGCTCGACGACGCCACCAGCTCGGTGGACGCCAGGATCGAAGAGGAGATCCACGCGACCCTGCGCAAGGTGATGGCCGGCCGCACGACGCTGCTCGTCGCCCACCGCCGTTCGACGCTGCGCCTCGCCGACCGCATCGCGGTGGTCGACGCCGGCCGGGTGGTCGACGCCGGCACCCACGAGGAGCTCACCACCCGCTGTCGGCTGTACCGCCTGCTGCTGTCGGGTCCCGGCGACGACCTGGAGGGCGACGGCGCTCCCGAGGTCGACCTCGCCGACGTGGCCCCCGGACCCGAGGGGACCACCCCCTCGCTGTGGCCTGCCGAGGTTGCCGCCGGGCACGCAGCCCGCCAGCCGGGGCGGACCCCCGGGGTGCCGGGGGCTCCAGGCGCAGGGATCGGCGCAGGCCTCGGCCGCCACTCGGGGGGCGGGGGGTGGATGGGAGCGCTCAGCGCGACCCCGGACCTGCTGGCGCGCGTCGAGGCCCTCCCGCCGGTCAAGGACTTCGCGGTGATCGACCTGGAGCGCGAATCAGCCCCCGAGACGAGCTTCACGCTCCGCCGCTTCGTTCGCCCCTGGCGGGCACCGCTGGCCCTCGGGCTGGTGCTGGTCGCGCTCGACGCGGCAGCCGGCCTGGCCGGCCCGGTGCTCATCAGGAGCGGCATCGACAGCGGCGTGCGGCGGGGGTCGCTCTCCGCGGTGTGGGTGGCTGCCGGCGTCTTCCTCGCGGTCGTCGCTGCCGACCTGGTGGTCGAGGTGGCCGAGACCTTCGTCACCGGGCGCACCGCCGAGCGGCTCCTCCTCGCCCTGCGGGTCAAGGTGTTCGCCCACCTCCAGCGGTTGTCGCTGGACTTCTACGAGCGGGAGATGGGCGGGCGGGTCATGACCCGCATGACCACCGACATCGACGCCTTCTCGACCCTCCTCGAGACCGGCCTGGTGAGCGCCCTGGTGTCGATCTTCACCTTCTTCGGGGTGGGCGTCGCCCTCGTCGCGTGGAACCCGGAGCTCGCCGGCGCGGTGCTCTCGACCGTCGTGCCCCTGGCGGCGGCGACGCTGTTGTACCGCCACCTCTCCGCGCGGGCCTACTCCAGCGCCAGGGAGCGGATCGCGGTGGTCAACGCCTCGCTCCAGGAGGGCATCTCCGGTATCCGGGAGGTGCAGGCCTACGGTCGCCAGGAGCGCAACGAACGCCAGTTCCACCGTCTCTCGGACCGCTACCTCGACGCCCGCCTCCGGGCCCAGCGGTTGATCTCGCTGTACTTCCCCTTCGTGCAGTTCCTGTCGGTGGTGGCGGCAGTGATCGTCCTCGGAGTCGGGTCGGTGCTGGTCGCCCACCACCGCCTGAGCGTGGGAGAGCTGATCGGCTTCGTGCTGTACCTCGACCTGTTCTTCTCGCCGGTCCAGCAACTGTCCCAGACCTTCGACTCCTACCAGCGGGCCGGGGCGTCGCGCACCCAGGTCGCCGCCCTCATGTCGGAGCGGACCCTCACGCCCCAGGTCCCCCAACCGCTGGTGCCCGGGCGGCTCCGGGGGGCGATCGACTTCCGGGACGTCCACTTCTCCTACCCCGGGGGGTCCTCGGAGGTGCTCGGGGGGGTGGACCTGGAGATCCCCCCGGGGGAGACCGTCGCTCTCGTCGGCGAGACCGGAGCGGGCAAGTCGACTCTCGTCAAGCTCGTCGCCCGCTTCTACGACCCGACCGGGGGAGCGGTCCTCGTCGACGGCCACGACCTGCGCGACCTCGACCTGACCGCCTACCGCAGGCAGCTCGGCTACGTGCCCCAGGAGGCTCACCTGTTCTCCGGTACCGTCCGCGACAACATCGCCTACGGCCGGCCCGACGCCACCGACGCGGAGGTCGAGTCGGCCGCCCGCCGGGTCGGGGCCCACTCCTTCGTCGCCGGCCTGGAAGGTGGTTACCGGGCGTGGGTCAGCGAGCGGGGCCGCTCCCTGTCGGCCGGGCAGCGCCAGCTGATCGCCCTGGCACGCGCCGAGCTGGTCGACCCGGCGGTCCTGCTGCTCGACGAGGCGACCTCCACCCTCGACCTGGCGACCGAGGCGAGAGTCGACCAGGCGATGAGCGTCGTCGCCTCGGAGCGCACCACCTTGCTGATCGCCCACCGCCTGCAGAGCGCCCGGCGGGCAGATCGTGTCGTGGTGCTCGACGGCGGGATGGTGGCAGAAGTCGGCACCCACGACCAGCTGATCGCCCGGGACGGGCTCTACGCGCGGATGTGGAGCTCCTTCGAGCCCGACCCTGCCCGCCAGGCCGAGTCGACCCCCGCCTAGGGCCCCTGGCGGCGCCCCGGTGCTGCCGGTGTCCCTCCCCGGCGCGCGTCGGGCGCCGCCGGGTCGGTCAGGCCCCCGGTGAGGTGCCGGTGGCCGAGGCGGGCGGGGTGGCGGCGTGAGCGGGCTCGCCCACCCACACCGCAAGGCTCCCGCCGACCTCGCCGGCGACGACCGGGGTCGCCCCGGCCCAGCCGTCGACGGTCGTCGACACCTGGGAGCCAGCCCAGGGGGCGGTGCCGCCGCTCTCCAGCCGCCAGGTCCTGCCAGCGTTGTCGGAGAGCCACACCCCCGCGGTCCCGTAGCCGGCGGTCACCGACGCCGGCAGCCCGGCCGGCGGGTAGGGGGCACCAGCCGCCCACCGGGGGTCGTCGGCCAGCGCGAGAGCCGCCGGTGGGCTGCCGCCGACCGCCAGCCAGCGGTCGCCCGAGACGGCCAGGTCGGTCCACGGCCCACCGGGGCCGGCCGGCGCGGAGCCCTGGCGGGCGGGGAGCACCCGGGTCCAGTTCGTCGCGTCGGTCGATCTCCAGAGGGCGGGCTGCTCGGCCCCGTCGGTGCCGGGGCTCTGCCCCCAGGCCACGAACCCGCCGGAGGCGTGCGTGCAGCCGTCCATCACCTCGGAGCTGCCGACGCCGGGGTGGGGGGAGATCGTGGCCGCCCCCCGTGGGGCGCCCGCCGGCGAGCCACCAGGCGGCCGCCTGGGTCCCGTTGTCCTGCTGGCCGCCGACACCCGGGCCGCTGCCGGCGACCGGGATCGTCGTGGCGGTAGACGAGCGCGAACCGCCCGTCGGGGGGGGGCCGGTGCGGGTGGACCAGCCGACCGCGGCGACCACCGTCGTCGCGGCGCTCCCGCCGCCCGACCCGCCGGTCGCGCTCCCGGTGCTCCCGGCGGTGGGCGAAGTGGTCGACGTGGTGCCGGTGGATGCGGCTGCGGGGACCGCAGCGGCGCACGCCGCGAGGGGGCGCTGCGGGTCGAGGGTCGGGGTTGTCGCCAGGGTCCCGAGGGGGCTCCAGCCCGCTGCTGTCGAATGCCACGCCCCGGCGGTGGGCTCGGCGCCGCGGTCGAGGCGTGTCGTGCCGACCACCACCGTCGAGCCGGAGACCTCCGCGGCCGCCGTCGCGCTGAGCGCCCCCGGGAGGCTGTCCGGGTGGCTCCAGCGGGTCCCGTCGGGGGAGGTCCACACCGCCGGGCGGGAGCCGAACGTGCCGGTGGCGACCAGGCCGGTCGCCCCGGCGGTGAGGTCCGACAGGCGCGCGCCGGCCAGCACCGCGGCGGGCGACCAGCGGCGGCCGCCGACCGAGGCGAGGATCACCGCCCGACCTACCGGGGAGGCTCCCCGGGTCACGTCGACCGCCAGCCAGAGCCTCCCTTGGGCTCGGGCCAGGGCGACCGGCGTTGCCGTGGAGCGCAGCCCCCCGAAGCTCGACGGGGGCACCGTCGCCCACCGCCCCGCACGCCGGACCCACACCAGGGGCTGGCCGGGCTCGCTGTCGGCGACGACGGTGGTCGAGCCCCGGACGCCGACCAGGTCGGCGGTGGCGCCCGGGGGGGCCGACGGGAGGGGCAGCGGTGCCCACACCTGCCCGTCGACGGAGGTCCACAGCTCGGGGGAGCCGGGCGCGCCGCCAGCGGCGACGAGGGAGTCGGAGCCGGCGGTGGCCACGGGGTCGGCCGCCACCGCACGCAGCACGCTCGGTCTGGTCCCTGCCGCCGGGAAACTCCGGGGAAAGGCCTCGATCGGCTCGCTCCACGCTCCTGCGCCGGGCGACACCCACGCTGCGGGGGACCAGGCGGCCGACTCGCGGGCTCCCCCGGCAGCGACCAGCTCCCGGCCGTTCCAGGCGAGGCCGGCGACGGCATGGTCGCCGGGTGGTCCGAAGGAGCCCACCTCCGCCCAGCGGATGCCGTTGGGAGAACCCCACAGGACTGCCGCGTACCGGGTGCCGTCGTGGGCGGTGCCGGCGGCGAGGATGCCGTTGGGGTCCACTGCCAGGGCGCTGAGCGTGGCGTGGCGGCGCCCGAAGAGCCGTTCGGCGACCGGCTCCTGCGACCAGGTGGTCCCGTCGCTCGAGTACCACAGCGCGCTCCGCCCGCCGACGGTCCCGGAAGCCACGATCCCCACGGTCCCGGCGGCCACGAGGTCCATCGCCGAGGCGGCGGTGGCGCCGCTCCGGCCCCCGATCGCGGCGCGCAGCGACGCCTGGTCGGCGACCGGCCGGGGCGGGCCTCCCGAGCCCGGGGTGATCCACACCTCGGCCCGTCGCCGGGCGCCCCGGCCCACCGAGCCGACCACGATCGTGCGTGAGCCGTCGGCGGCCGCTCCCAGGGCCCGTCCGTCGGTGCCGGCGAGGCGCTCGGGCGTCCACGCCCTCCCGTCGCTCGACACCCACACGGTCGCGGTCGTCGCGCCCCCGGCGCCGGTCACCGTGCCCACCACCGACCAGACGCCCCCGGTGGTGCCGGGGGGGACGATCGCTGCGAGGGTCGTCGAAGCGCCGCCGCCGAGGCGGGGCAGCTGGGCGGCGGTCCAGTCGTAGGGGGCGCCGCTCGCGCCGCCCGAGGTGCCCGAGCCGCTCGACGCGACGGCCCCGGCGGCGGCGCTCGCTCCGGGGGCGGCGCTCGTCCCGGTCGTGGTGGTCGACCGGGGCGAAGCGACGGGCGCGGCCCCGCACCCGCCGAGGAGGGCGGCGGCCAGTGCCAGCGCCAGCGTCGCCGCCGGCGAGCGCAACGAGGCGCCGAGGCGCGTCGAGGTCCGCGGCCGGCGGACCGGACAGCGCTCGGCCGCGTTGGTCGCGGACCCCCGAGGCGCGCCCGCGCCCGGCCCTGGCGGCCGGCCCACGGTGGCGGTCGCGGCGGTCAGCTCCTCAGCGGGAGCCCGAGCCGGTGCCGTCTCCGCCTCGCCGCCGCTGCCACCACTTCTTGCGCCCGGACCGCTCCCGCTGCACCTCCTCGACGATCGCCGGGCCGGCTGCAGTGACGATCTCGTCGGCTGACTCCAACAGCGCGCCGATCTCCGCGGGGTCGTCCTCGGGCTCCTCCTCCACCGGGGGGCGCACCAGCGACCCGGTCACGAAGGTCCCGACCCCCATGTCGGGCTGGTAGCTCGCGCAGTCCGGTGGGCAGTGCCACGGCGCCTCGGGCGCCAGGTCGAGCACGCAGAAGCGGGCGGCCTCGCCGTCGCTGTAGGTGCGGCTCTGGAAGTGTCGGCAGTCCTCCCGCATCGGCACCGGGCCATCTTTGCAGCCCTCCCGGTCCCGGTCACCTCGCCCTTCGGGGGGTGGGGTGGCGGGTGCGGGCCCCGCCGGTAGCATTCGGGGCATGGAGAGCTCCGCCGCGCTCGCCAGCCAGCTGCGCCTGGCGGTGCTGCGGCTGTCGCGCCGGCTGCGCCAGCAGGCCGTCGGCGAGATCACCCCTTCCCAGCTCTCGGCGCTGGCGTCGGTGGCCAAGCACGGGGAGCTCTCGCTCGGCACCCTCGCCGCGCTGGAGCGCATCGCCCCGCCGTCGATGACCCGCATCGCCGCCCGCCTCGAGGAGAGGGGCCTGGTGGTGCGCCGCAGCGACGACACCGACCGGAGGGTGGCCCGGGTGGCGATCAGCGAGTCGGGCCTGGCGGTCCTCGACGAGATCCGCAACCGGCGCAACGCCTACCTGGCGGTGCGCATCCGCGAGCTGAGCGAAGCCGAGCAGGAGCTGCTCGCCCGGGCGGTGCCGCTGCTCGAACGCCTGGCGGAGGAGGACGCCGAGGTCCAGGTCGGCTCCGTCACCCTCTAGCCGGCCGGGTCCCGCCGGTTCACAGCGGCAGGTCGCCGGTGGCGCTGCAGGTCGTGCCGTGCTCCCGGTAGGGGACGATCACGTCGCGGGCGATGCGCATCTGGTGGGAGCCTGGCAGCGGCAGTTGAGCACGAAAGGCCCGCCCGGGTCTGCCCGCCGGCGCAGCTGCGCGACCACCTCGACCAACCGCCGGTCGGTCCGCTCGTCCCCGCTGCGTACGGCGCGCAGGCGCTCCTCGGCGGGAGCCACCACCGTGTCGACGAACTGCCTCACCCGCCGGCGGATCTCCTCGGTCTCGGCAGGAAAGCTGAAGTCGACCGCCACCCGCTGGACCCTACCGCGGGCCCGTTGCGGATGTCGGGTGTCACCCGGGCCACCGGCCCGGCCCGTCCCCCGAGGGCCAGCGGCCGGTAAGGGCCCGGGCTCCCCCTCTGACGTTCCCATCGTAGGGCCGCAGGGTCGTGATGACAAGGGTCTACGCCTATCCTTGCTCCGTGGCGACCGCCCTTTCCGCGTACTCCATCCGCCTCCGCGCCAGGATCCGCAACCGGCCGGGGGTCCTCGGCGGGCTGGCGACCGCGATCGGGGCTGCCGGAGGTAGCCTGATGCGCATCGACATGGTCGCCACCGACGGCGCCACGGTCACCCGCGACCTGGTCGTGTACTGCCCCTCGGAGTCCCACGCGGCCGACGTCGAGGCCGCCGCCGGGCAGGCGGAGGGGATCGAGGTCCTGGAGGTCGAGGACCGCACCTTCGCCCTCCACCGGCGGGGGAAGATCTCCGTCGAGCCGAAGACCGTGCTCGCGGACCGCGACGACCTCGCCATGGCATACACCCCGGGAGTGGCCCGGGTGTGCAGCGCGATAGCCGGCGACCCTTCGTTGGTGCACCGCTACACGATGAAGGCCAACACCGTCGCGGTGGTGACCGACGGCACCGCGGTGCTCGGCCTGGGCGACATCGGGCCCGACGCGGCACTGCCGGTGATGGAGGGCAAGGCGGTGCTGTTCAAGGCGTTCGGCGGGGTCGACGCCGTGCCGGTGTGCCTGCGGGTCTCGAACGCGGACGAGCTGGTCGACACCGTCAGGCGGCTCGAGCCGATGTTCGGGGGCATCAACCTGGAGGACATCGCCGCCCCCCGGTGCTTCGAGGTCGAGGCCCGCCTCGACGAGGCCATGTCGATCCCGGTGCTCCACGACGACCAGCACGGCACCGCGGTGGTCGCCCTGGCCGCCCTGAGGAACTCCCTGCGCGTGGTCGGCAAGCGCATGGAGGACCTGCGGATCGTGATCTCCGGCGCCGGCGCGGCCGGCGTGGCCATCGCCAGGATCCTGCTGTCCGCCGGCGCCCACGACGTGGTCGCGGTGGACCGCAAGGGCGCGCTGCACCAAGGGCGCGACGGGCTGGACGACTCGAAGCGCTGGCTGGCCGAGGAGGCCAACCGGGCCGGCCGCCGGGGCACCTTGCGCGAGGTCCTGGCCGGCTCGGACGTCTTCATCGGGGTGAGCGCCCCCGGGCTGCTCACCCGCGAGGACCTGGAGACCATGGCCGACGCGGCGGTGGTCTTCGCCCTCGCCAACCCCGTCCCCGAGATCCTCCCCGAGGAGGCTGAAGGGGTCGTCGCGGTGATGGCCACCGGTCGCAGCGACTACCCCAACCAGATCAACAACGTCCTGTGCTTCCCCGGGATCTTCCGCGGGGCGCTGGACGCCGGCGCCACCCGGATCACCGAGAACATGAAGCTCGCCGCCGCCGACGCCATCGCCGCGGCCGTCCCCGTCGAGCAGGTCTCGCCGGCGCTCGTCGTGCCGAGCGTGTTCCACCCCGAGGTGGCCCCGACCGTCGCCGCTCGGGTGGGGGAGGCCGCGGTCGCCGACGGGGTGGTCCGGTCGGCCGCGAGATGACCGCCGAGTGGGACCCGGAGCGCTACCTGGGCTTCGCCGAGCAACGGGAGCGGCCGTTCCTCGAGCTGGTCGCCAGGGTCCCCACCGACCCCGCCGGGCTGGTCGTCGACCTCGGGTGCGGACCGGCCACGACCACGGCGAAGCTCCTTGCCCGCTGGCCTCGAGCCCGGGTGCTCGGGGTGGACAGCTCGCCGGCGATGCTCGCCCGGGCAGCCCGGCTGGCGCACCCGCCGCGCCTTTCCCTCCTCCTCGCAGACGTGACCACCTGGGAGCCGGACGAGGCGCCCGACGTGATCCTCGCCAACGCCGTCTGGCAGTGGGTGCCCGGCCACGCCGAGGTGATCGAGCGCCTCGCCGGCCGGCTCGCCCCCGGAGGCAGCATCGCCTTCCAGGTGCCCGGCAACTTCGACGCCCCCTCCCACGTCCTGCTCCGAACCCTCGTGGCGGACGGTCGCTGGGCGCTCCCCCCGGGCCCGGTGCGGGAGGCCCCGGTACTCCAGCCCGCCGGTTACCTGGAGCGCCTGGCGCGCCTCGGCCTCGACGCCGACGTGTGGGAGACCACCTACCTCCACGTGCTGCGCGGCGAGGACCCGGTCCTCGAGTGGGTTCGGGGCACTGCCTTGCGCCCGCTGCTCGCCGCCCTCGACCCGGACGACGCCGCCAGCCTCGAGGCGGCCTACGGGGAGGCCCTCCGGGAGGCCTACCCGCCGGATGGCGACGGCCGCACGATCCTCCCGTTCCGGCGCATCTTCGCCGTCGGGCACCGGCCGGCGTAGGGCCGGCGACGAACCGGCGGGGTGCCCGGCTGGCTGGTCGGGGCCTCAGCCAGTAGCTGTCGCAAGACCCGCGCGAAGGCGGTGACCGGCCGTCGGGGGGCGGCGTCGTTCCAGCCGCCGGTGACAGCACCTGAGCCACGTCATGTTGCAGCGAACATACGTTCGATATACTCGTCGGGGTGGGTGGACCGCCGGCGGCCGTGGGACGCAGTCGAGGCACGCCGTCGGGCGCCGGTGCGGCGCTGCGACGTGGGGACGCCGGACGGCTCGGCGCCGGCGGTCGGCCACCGGACCTGCACACCCTCCCGGCGCCAGCTCATGGTCGTGGTGTCGCGACCCTCGTCAGGGACCGTCTGGTTCCCGTCGAGCCCGCTCTCGTCCCTCTCCTGTCCGAGGGTGGCCTGCGCCGCGGGACCACGGTGGCGGTGGGGGGAGCAGGAGCCCAGACGTCGCTGGCCTTCGCCCTGGCGGCGGGACCATCCCGGGCGGGCTCGTGGGTGGCCGCCGTCGGTGTGCCCCACCTGGGCGCGCGGGCGGCAGCGGGGCTGGGAGTCGACCTCCGACGCCTCGTGCTGGTGCCGGCGGTGGGGGAGCAGTGGGCGGTGGTGGCCGCGGCCCTGCTCGAGGTGGTGGACGTCGCCATCCTGGGGCTCCCGGACCGCGGGGTGAGACCCGCCGACGCCCGGCGGCTCGCCGCCCGGGCGCGGGAGCGGGGAGCTGTCCTCCTCCTGCTCGCGGACCGCGTCGCCCTGGGGCGGAGGGTGCTGAGCCTCCCCGAGGCCTGGCCCGAGCCGACCGAGCTGCGCCTGGGTGCGCAGGCGGCGGTCTGGGAGGGGCTCGGCCAGGGGGGTGGGCACCTGCGAGCCCGGGCGGTCACCGTCACCGCGGTGGGGCGGAGAGGGGCGTCCCGGCCCCGCTCGGTCGGGGTGTGGCTGCCGGGACCGGATGGGCGGGTGGCGGCCCGGGCGGAGACGGGGGGGAGCCGGGAGGCGGACCGTGGTGGGGGAGCGGGCTCGCCCGGGTGGGTGGACGACGCCGTGGGTACGTGAGAGCCGGCGTCCGGACCCTCGTGCTGTGGTGCCCGGACTGGCCGGTGGTGGCCGCCGGCTGCCCCCCGGACGTCCCGGCGGCGGTGGTGGCGGCCAACCGGGTGGTGGCCGCCACGGTGGCGGCCCGGGCCGACGGTGTGCGCAGCGGCCTGCGCCGCCGGGAGGCGCAGGGGCGCTGCCCGCAGCTGCAGGTCGTCGCCCCCGACCCGGGGCGCGACGCTCGGGCGTTCGAGCCGGTCGTCGCGGCGATGGAGGCTTTCACTCCCGGGGTCGAGATCGTCCGCCCGGGCCTGGCGGGCTTCGCCACCCGCGGACCCTCCCGCTACTTCGGGGGTGACGAGCAGCTGGCGCGCCGGGTGCTCGGCGCCGTCCGAGCCGTCCTGGAGCGGATCGTCCCGGGGTCCGACGGGGTGGAGGCGTGGGTGGGGTGCCGGGTGGGTGTCGCCGACGGGCGCTTCGCCGCCGGCGTGGCGGCCCGGACCCGCCCGGGCGACGGAGGGCCGGAGGAGCGCGGGCCGGGTGCCCATGTGCCGGCCGTCGCACACGCGCCGGGGTGGACCGTCGTGGAGCAGGGGAGGAGCCGGGAGCTCCTCGACCCCCTGCCGGTCGCCGTCCTGGCCGACCCGGCGCTCGCCGGGTTGTTGGCGCGCCTCGGGATCCGCACGCTCGGCGAGCTGGCGGCGCTCCCCGCCCCGACGGTGCTCGGCAGGTTCGGCGCAGCCGGCGCGCGCGCGCACCGCCTGGCCGGCGGGCTGGACGAACGGCCCCTGGCGGCCCGCGTCCCGCCCGCCGACCTCGCCGCCGGCATCGAGCTCGACCCGCCGGCCGACCGGGTCGACGTCGCCGCCTTTGCTGCCCACCACCTCGCCGCCGATCTCCACGAGCGGCTCGCCTCCCGGGGGTTGGCGTGCACGCGGGTGGCGGTCGAGGCCGAGACCGAGCACGGCGAGCACCTCTCCCGCCTTTGGCGCCACGAGGGGGCGCTGGACCCCGCGGCGATGGCCGAGAGGGTGCGCTGGCAGCTCGACGGGTGGCTGAGCCAGGGCGGGACCACCGGAGGGCTGACCCTGATCCGGCTGGTCCCCGACGAGGTGGTCCCCGCCGGGGGTCGCCAGCTCGGCTTCTGGGGTGGTGCCTCCGACCACGGAGGCGTGGCCCGGGGTCTCGCCCGGGTCCAGGGGATGCTCGGGCCGGAGGCGGTGGTCACGGCGGTCCTCGGCGGCGGGCGGGACCCGCTCGAGGAGGTGCGCTTCGTGCCTTGGGGCGAGCCGCGGACCCCGGCCCGCGCAGGTCCGGCGGTCGGTGTCGAGGGCGTGGCTGTTCCGGCGGGCGTCGAGCCGGCGGCGGGCGTGGAGCCGGCGGTGGGCGAGGGGGCGCCGGCGGGCAGCGTCGCCCGTCATCCTGCTTCCCGCCGCCCGGATGCCCGCCGCCGCCCAGCGCCGGAGGTCCCCCCGTGGCCCGGTCGGCTCCCGGGGCCCGCCCCGGCCAGCGTCCTGGCCGAGCGCCGCCCGGTCGCCGTTCGCGACGCCGCCGGCGACGAGGCGACCGTGTCGGGCCGGGGGGTGCTCAGCGCCCCGCCGGCGGAGGTGTCGGTGGACGGGGGCCGGTGGTCGACGGTCGAGGCGTGGGCCGGCCCTTGGCCCCTGGAGGAGCGGTGGTGGGAGGGGGGACGTCGCCGTGCCCGCCTGCAGGTCGTCGCGGGGGGGACCGCCTACCTCCTGGCCCGGGAAGACGGGCGCTGGTGGGTGGAAGCGGTCTACGACTGAGCCGCGCCGAGCGCCACCGCCAGATCACCGCTCGCCGGCGCTCGGCTCAGCGTTCCTCGCGGAGCTGACAGCTGCGCTCCGCACCAATGGGCGGCGGGGACCCGACCCCGCCGCCCTGGCGTCCGCCGCCTGACCCCGCCGCCCTGGCGTCCGCCGCCCTGGCGTCCGCCGCCGCGCTCCCTCGGTACGTCAGCTGATCACAGATCGATGCTCCGGCCCACTCCCTCGGCCCGGGCGCGGCGCAGCACCACGGCGGCCGCGGCCACGTCCTCCACGGCGTGGCCGGTCGACTTGAACACCGTGACCTGCTCGGGCCCGGCCCGCTGCACCGCCCGGCCGCCGGCGATCTCCCCGAGCTCGGTCAGCGCCTCGTCGGGCCATCCCTGCAGCTCGACCGCCCCTGCGGGTGGCGGCAGGGACGCTGCCCGGCTCTCGACGACCACCCGGGCCCGGGACAGCAGCTCGGGGGGCAGCTCGGCACCCGTGCCCACCGACCCGACGTGGGCGCCCGGTCCCACCCAGGCGTCCTCCAGCAGCGGCTCCCTGGCGTCGGTGCAGCAGAGCACGACGGCTGCGCCCCTCACGGCGGCCTCCGCGGTCGGCTCCACCACCGTCGCGTCCCGGCGGGCGGCCAACGCGGCCGCCGCCGCCTTGTTGCGCGCCCACAGCCGCCGAGGCCGGCTCGGCAGCAGCGCCGCGGCGGCCTCCAGGTGGGCGTCGCCCTGGACCCCGGCGCCGAGGACGGCGACCGGGCCGTCGGCAGGGCTGAGCGCCCGGGCTGCGACGACGGAGGTGACGGCGGTGCGGATGGCGGTGATCCACGTCCCGGCGAGGAAGGCGACCGGTGAGCCGGTGGCCTCGTCGAAGACCGCTATCACCGCCTGGTGGGAGGGCAGGCCCACCGCCGGGTTGGACGGGTAGACGCTGACCAGCTTGGCGGCCAGCCCTGCGCCGGGCAGGTAACCGGGCATCGACCCGAGCAGCCCTGCCGGGGTGCGGGCAGCCACCCGTGGCGGGACCGACACCTCGCCGGCGCAGAGGGCCACCAACGCCTCCTCCAGCGCCACCGCCAGCTCCTCGACGTCGAGCAGCCGGCGCACCTCGGCGTCACTCACCACCAGCACCGTGGGCATGGCCGATGCTGCCAGACCGGTGGACGGGCTCGCCGGTCGCCGGAGAGTGGGGGCCGAGCGCGCCGATGGCCACGCTGCCATGGTGTTGGAGGGCTCGGATGATGTCGGCTTTGGCTCCGGGGAGCACACGGGCGTGCACCGCGTCGATGCCGACCTGCCCGGCCACCCTGGCGTCAGCTCGCTCGTCCCGGTGCAAAGCGAGCAGTGCAGCCCACCGATCTTGGCCCTGAAGCGCGCCCCACCGCCGAGCAGGTCCTCGGCCCAGTACCCGGCGTCGGGGTCGGTGTCGTGTTGTCCCGGCGGGGTGAGGGTGGCCATCAGCGCGCCTCGGTGACCCTCAACACGAGCTCTTCCATGGCATCCACCTCGTTCCTCGGTCGATGCGAGCGCACGGCTTCCAGTAACTGGAAGGTCAAGGGCCCTCAGCGCACCGCCAGGGACCCTGCCGCTCCTTCCGCCAGCGCGCCGGCGAGCAGCAGGCGCTCCTCGCCGCCCGCCGGTCCGATCAGCTGCAGGCTGGCCGGCAGCGGTCCGCCGGCTGGCACCGGCAGGGCGACGGCGGGGAGCCCGGCGAGGTTGACCGCCGCGTTGATCCCTCGGATGTCGGGCATGCTGGCGGCGTCGGGGAGGCGCGGGGGGAACCCGAGCAGCGTGGGGACGGCGAGCAGCTCGACCTCGTCGAGCCGGCGCTCGAGCGCGGCGATCCACTCGGTCCGCCGCTGCCGGGCCAGGGCGACCGCTTCGGCGGTGGTGGCCGAGGCGGCCTGCAGCCGGGCGAGGACGTCGGCCCCGAGGTGGTCGGCGGCGCCGATCGCCAGGTCGCCGTTGGTCGCCCAGGCCTCGGCGTCGAGGATCGCCATGGCCGCGGCCAGCACCGCGTCGAGCCCGTCCGATCGCAGCTCCACGACCTCCCAGCCGGTGGCGGCGAGAGCGGCGTCCACCGCGGCGTCCACGGCCGGGTCGGTGGCAGGGAGGCGGAGGCGCCCGACCCGGTGCACCGGGTCCCCGCCGGGCGCGAAGCCCGGCTCGAGCAGGGCCATGCCGGCGGCCAGTCCGGCGACGTCCCGGGCGAGCGGTCCGACAGTGTCCAGGGTCGGCGCGAGAGGCCTGACGCCTTGCACCGGCACCCGTCCGAGGGTCGTCTTCAGCCCGGCGACCCCGCAGCAGGCGGCGGGGATCCGCACCGACCCGCCGGTGTCGGTGCCGTAGGCGACGTCGGCCTCCCCGGAGGCGACAGCCACCGCGGAGCCACTCGAGGACCCGCCGGGGACCCGCCCGGGGTCGAGGGGGTTGACC
>JAJZWW010000534.1 GCA_021846485.1 Actinomycetes bacterium | reverse complement strand
CCTGCCGCTCGCAACCCAGCCGGTGCGCGTGCCAGCGTGGTTCGCCGGCACGCCCCGGGCCGCCGGCAGGACGCCGGTCGTCCTCGCGTACCCGGCGCCGTTCTCGGGGATCCAGTCGTCGATGGCATGGCAGGCGCTCGGGGGCTTCGACGTCGCCATGGCCGGCGGCGGCGGCCCGGCCAGCCTCCCGTCGCGGGCGGGAGCGGCCCGGCCCGGCTTCGAGGTCCTCGCCGCCGCGAGCATCGGCCTCGGGCCGCCTCCCACCCTCGACGCCACGGCGCTCGAGGCCGTCGGACGCGCACTGCGGCTGTGGCGGGTCACGACCATCGTCGCCCCGAGGACAGGGTCGCTCCTCCCCTACGACCGCGGACGCGGCGACAGGCTCGCAGCCGCCCTCTTCACCGCGGCAATCGGCCGCGAGCCGGTGCTCGAGCGGGGCGCCTGGGTGTGGACCGTGCCCGACGGGCCGCTCCGGCCCGTCGCCGAGCCGCCCGCCCGGGTCGCTGCATGCGCCGCCCTGCCCGCCGCGGCTGCGGCCGCATGCGTCCTCGGGGGGGCTGCATGAGGGGGATCTCACGGGCCGTGGCAGCGAGAGGGGTCCAGCACGAACGCGGCATCGGGTTCACCGGCGCGCGCGGCGGTTGCCGGGGTGGCGCGGCCTCGGCGGCGCCTCCCACCGACCGGCCCGGGACGCGAGGCGCGACGGCGTTCGGGACTGCCGCCGTCACCTACCTGGCCGCTGCAGTCGTCCTGTGGTGGCACGTGTGGACCTCGCACCCGGCCGCCATCACCACCTGCGGGTGCGGCGACACCTCGCTGTTCACCTGGTTCCTGGCCTGGCCGGCATACGCGCTGTCCCACGGGCACTCGGTGCTCTGGTCGCGCGCGCTCTTCCACCCTGGGGGCGTGAACCTCCTCGCCAACACGAGCGAGCTCGCCTTCGGCGTGCCGCTCGCCCCTGTCACGTGGCTGTGGGGGCCGGTGGCGACCCTCGACGTGGCCCTGACGCTCAGCCCGGCGCTCACGGCGCTCGCCTGCTTCGCCCTCCTGCGCCGGTGGGTGGGGGCCGGCCCGCTCGCCTTCGTGGGCGGTCTCGTCTACGGCTTCTCCCCGTTCGTCGTGTCCAACCTGGCGGACGCCCACCTGATGGCCGGCACGCTCTTGGTCCTGCCGCTCGCCGTCCTCGCCCTCGACGAGCTCCTCGTCGGCTCCCGGCTGAGGCCCGTCACGGTCGGGGTGCTGCTCGGCCTGCTCGCCACCGTGCAGTTCTTCCTCGGCACCGAGCTGCTCGTCATCACCGCCATGGGGATCGGCACCGGGCTCGTCCTGGTGCTCGGCTGGAACCTCGTCGTGGCGCGGGAGATTGTCCGGCAACGGTGGCGTCGGGTGGTCACCGGGCTCGGCGCCGCGGCGGTGACCGGGGTCGTCCTCCTCGCCTACCCGACCTGGTTCGCGCTGGCCGGTCCCTCGCACTTTGCCGGGCTGATCTGGCCGCAGCTCCCGCCGCGCTTCGGAGGGGTGGCGCTCGGCTCGTACGTCGACACGGCAGGCACGTCCCCCTTGTTGCTCGCCCTCATGCACGCGACCGGCGGTTACCAGGGTCCGAGCCTCGGGAATCCCGTCTACCTGGGGTGGCCGCTGCTCGGAGTCGTCGCCGCCGGCCTCGCCGTGTTCCACCGCGATCGCCGCCTGTGGCTCGCGGCCGGCGTCGGCACGCTGTGCGCGGCGCTGACCGTGCAGGTCCTCCGGCACCCGCTGGCCCCGTGGCGGCTCTTCGGACACCTTCCCGTCCTCGAAGACGTCGTGCCGAGCCGGTTCATCGCCGTTGTCGACCTGTGCGCGACCGTCGCGGTCGTGGTCGTGGCCGACCGCGTCGGGACGTGGGTGTCCCGCGCGTGGACAGCGCGCCGCTCCGGAGCTGCGCCTGGCCCGGGGGATGCTCGCCCGTCGGGGGCGGCTGGACGACCCCCGTGGTCCTCCCGGGTCATCGGGGGAACTGCCGCCCTCGGCGTGGCCGCCGTCGCCTTCTTCCCCGTGGCCGCCCAGGTCGTGCCCGACAGCCCGCTCACCGTCGTGCCGGTGGTGGTCCCCCGGTGGTTCGCCCACCCCCAGCCGGGCGCCGGGCCGGGTGACGTCGTCCTCACCATCCCCGCCCCGTTCACCCTCGAGCAAGGAGCGATGACCTGGCAGGCAGTCGGCGGCTTCCGCTACTCGCTGGTCGGCGGGGGCGGGCCGGGGTCGGTGCCGGCACGCTCGGGCCGGGCCGGGCCGGCGGTGTCGCTCCTGCAACGACTGGCGACCCTCGGAGGCGCACCGGTCGCGCTCGATGCACGCGCCGTCACCGAGCTCGACACCGCGCTCACTGTTTGGCAGGCGACCACCGTGGTCATCGTGGACCAGCCCGACCTGCCCCGCTACGACCAGCCGGTCGGGGCAGCCTCCGCAGCGGCGCTCCTCACCGCCGCCATCGGCCGGGCCCCGCACCGGGCGGACGGCGCCTGGGTGTGGACCGATGTCGCGAACCGCCGGGCCCGGCGTGTGCCCGAACGAGCGCTCGCATCCTGTGCCGCTGCCGACCGCACGGG
>JAJZWW010000533.1 GCA_021846485.1 Actinomycetes bacterium | reverse complement strand
GGCCGGGATCTTCGCGCTCGGCGATCTCGCCAACCACTTCCAGCTGAAGCACATGGCGAACGCCGAGGCACGCCTGGTACGCCACAACCTGCTGCACCCTGCCGACCAGCACCGCTCGCCGTTCTCCGTGGTGCCCGCCGCGGTCTTCGCCGATCCCCAGGTGGCCTCGGCCGGCGCCACCGAGCAGCAGCTACGCGGTGCCGGGCGCCCCTACGTGGTCGCGACCCGGCACTACCGGGACACCGCGTACGGCTGGGCGCTCGAGGACACCACCGGGTTCGTGAAGGTTCTCGCCGACCCGGAGACCCGCCTCCTCCTCGGCGCCCACATCCTCGGACCCCAGGCATCGACGCTGATTCAGCCGCTCATCCAAGCGATGTGCCTCGGCAACACCGCCGACGAGGTGGCGACCGCCGTGCTCTACATCCACCCGGCACTCAGCGAGGCCGTCGAGCAGGCGCTCCTCGCCCTATGACCTCACGAGTTGGCGAGGCGCCGGGGTTTCCCCAAGAGGCACCCCAAGGGAATGGTGGCGCCGTGGAGCGGGTTCCCGACTCCGTGGACACTCCCGGCTCGGACCTCGTCACCGTCTACTGGCGGCCCGGTTGCCCGTACTGCGCGGCGCTGCGTCGGGGGCTCCGCCGGGCGGGTCTTCCGACCGCAGAAGTGAACATCTGGGCCGAGCCCGAAGCGGCCGCCATCGTGCGGTCGATCGCTGGGGGGAACGAGACGGTGCCGACGGTCGTCGTCGCCGGCACCGGGCTCGTCAACCCCAAGGTGCGCACCGTGCTCGACGCGGTGCACGCTGTCGCACCCGACCTCGTCGCGAACATGAGGCCCGCGAAGGGCGCCCGAGGTGCGAACGTCCTCGCATTGCTGCAATGGATCGTAGTCATCGCCCTCGTGGTGGCCAGCTTCGCCGTCGAAGCCGCCGGGCATGCCGGTGCCAGCTGGGCGATCGACGGCGTCAACCTCGCGATCTTCGGGGGCTTTCGTCTGCTCCGGCGACATCTCGAGGGGAACCGGGCCCCGGACACATCAACAAGCGGAGGTACATCGTGAGCACGGTCGAGCCCAGTCCTGCGGTCGAGAGCACGCCTCGGCAAGGTCCGAGGCCGGTTCGTACCACGCTGCGCGCCTGCAACGACGAAGGGGTACGGACGGTCGTGATGACCCGTGACGGGCAGTCGCTCGTCACCGATGAGCCGGTCAGCCGCGGCGGCACGGGCAGCGCCCCGACCCCGCTCGAGACCGTCGTCGGGGCCTTCAATTGCTTCATCGCCGACCCCCACTTCAAGAGGGCGAGCGGCGCACCGGAGTGTTCAAGGGTGCGGGCCTCGTCGATCATCCCGAACTCGAGAGTCCCCGAGCGCGTCTCGACCGGTGTCGACAAGGACAGCCATGAAGAACGCGATAGCGGCGAGCACGTGACCGGGGCGGACCATCTCCGAAGACGACGAGCGGACAGTGGCAGCCAGCGCGTACGGCAGATCGGTGCTCGTGATGAGGGCGACGGCGAAGACGACGAAGAGGATCGTCGGCTCGATGAGCGCCCCGAACGTCATGGCCCTGCTCCCGCCGAGTTGGGCGTAGGGAGCGCCCGATTCGGTGCCGGCCAGGGCGACTGAGAAGCCGGCCAGGGCTAGGATGAAACCGCCGCCCAATATGTCGCCCATGTAACCCAGCGGCAGGCCGTACGTGGTGAGCACGGGGATGAGCAGAGGAACGATGAGGTAGCAACCGAAGGCCACCACCGGGCCGGCCAGGAACACCCAGCTCGACTCCTCGGTGACGACCGTCTCCTTGCGGAAGAGCTTGGCCAAGTCGTAGTAGGGCTGGAGGATCCGGGGACCGCGCCGTCCTTGCAGCCGGCCCTCGACGTGCGAGATCACCCTGCTCACCAAGGGCGCGCCGAACAGGATGGTCAGATCTTGGAGAGCCTGGGCGCCTTGGGGTGCTACGACGCTGGGACCCAACAGCACTAAACCTCGACGCGCATCAACGTCACGTAGAGGTCATCAGCCCACCACGGGCGGTTCGGGCCGCAGCCCGCCTGGGCATCATCCGGCGTGATGCCACGTTACCCCAACCAGCGGGGGAATCAACCGATCACCAGGTTGTTCAGCGCTCGATCCGGAGTAGCGGGGGATCCGATGAGGGGCGGACGCTCGTCGAACGAGCGTTGCGGCGCCGCCAGGACCGGGTACCATGTCAGTGGCGATGGAGCTCACCGTAACCGCCTCCTACAGGCTGATGGCTCCTGCAGATGACGAACGAGCGTTTGCAGGAGGTCGGAGTCGATGAAAGTCGAGGCAAGCACGGGTGAAGATGCTGAGCCCCACGCTGGTGACGGGGCGCCAGGATTTGCTCGGATCTATCTGGCTCGACACGGACGAACCCCGCTCAACGCGGCCGGCGCGCTGCGAGGGCATCTCGACCCGCCACTCGATGCCGTGGGACGCCAACAAGCCGAATGGTTGGGGGTGGCGCTCGGTGACCGGGGGGTGCGGCTGGTGGTGGCCAGCCCGCTTCGTCGAGCGGTGGAAACGGCGCAAGCCGTCGCCACCCGGGCGCACGTTGGCGTGGAGATCG
>JAJZWW010000532.1 GCA_021846485.1 Actinomycetes bacterium | reverse complement strand
GGCGTCCTGACGGGCCGCTGTCGGCGGCGATCCCGTAGCCCAACTCGACCGCCCTCGCGGCCGCCGCCGCCCGGCCGACCTGGGTCGCGGCGTGCAGTTGCTCACGCCACAACGCGGTGGTCGCCGCCTTCCAACCGCCATGCTCGTCGAGCATCTCGACCACGTTGGCGACCAGCACATGATCGTGCGGGCACGGGTCCCCCGCCCGGCTCGTCGCGTGCCGAGTCACCGCGTAGACGAGCCCTGATGTGGGGGTCCGGACGGCGGCAGTTCCCCGCCGGCCGCCACCGGTTTTGGTGACCGTTTCGAGGTAGGCGAGGGTCGCGTCACGCTCGGCGTCCATGATCTGATGCATGTCCTCCGCGCGGCCGATCACCCCCAACTCGGCGACCGACTTGTGCGCCGAAATGACGAGCTCCATACCCGGCCGGCGAGACGACACCAGCCGCTCCCCGGACAGCGGATTACGCGCGCCGCCGGGCCCGAAGACCGCCTCATACGCCTCGGCGGAGACCGCCCCCGCCAAGCCGAGGCGGCCGGCGCCGTCACCGCCCCAGAGCAGTGGTGTCTCCCCCCGGGAGGCGTAGTAGGCGGGCGCCTGGCCGGGGAAGTCATCCCCGCGCTCGAGCACCGTCGCACGGTTATAGGCCACCGACTCCGCCCCCAGCATCCGCATCCAAGCCACCAGACCTGCCACCTCCTCCCGACAGCCCCGGCAACAACCGAAAGGTTGAAACCGTGTTCTGGCTATTGGCTTGGTCTACCAGAAGGAGAAAGGCTTGTGGAGGGGCAAAATGGTGAGCGGTAAGCGAAGGACAATAGCGGTGAATGACGGTCAGAAGAAATATTGCGTGACGGTGAGGGTGGACGTGGGTGTGACAGGTGAGGTCGTGACCGGTCAATAGGGTGGACCGCCCGGTGGTTACTCGTTAGAGGGCCACCGCGATGGGCTGCTGGCAACCGGGACGGTCCTCGCAGACCACAACCACGACAACGGAGCATGCCGTGACCACCACCGAGACCGTCCCCCACCTCCTCACCATCGACCAGCTCGCCGAACAACTCGGCATCACCACCCGCCACGTCCGCCGGCTCATCGCCGAACGACGCGTCCCGTACCTGAAGGTCGGACGCTTCGTCCGCTTCGACCCAGCAGAGATCGCCGGCTGGCTCGACCAACACCGGGCGGCCCGCCTCCGGTGACGGTGGGGCGCTGGGCACGTCGCTCGGCGGCGGGAGGGTCGAGCCGACAAGTCACGAGCCGCCCGACGATCCCCTATCGGTCGCGACGGCATCCGCCTCGGCCCCTACCCTGACATCCCGTCGATCGGCACGATCTCGGCACCGACCGGCTGGGCGGCGAGGCCGGCGAGGGCGTCGGCGATCACCCGGTCCCTGTCGGCGGTGGCGTGCTGGTAGCCGATGGCGGCGACGGGGCTGGCGTGGCCCATGCGGGCCATCAGCTCCCGGGTGCTGGCGCCGGTCACCGCCGCCCAGGTGTTGGACGTATGGCGGAGGTCGTGGAAGTGGAACCCGACGAGCCCTACCGCCTCGGTGGCGGCGCGCCAGTGCATGGCCAGCACGTGCGGGCGCAGCGGGCCACCCTTGGCTCCGGTGAACACCAGGGCGTCGCGGTCGTCGGCAACGTGGGCGGCCAGGTGGGCAGCGAGGTCGGCGACGATGTTGGAAGGGATGGCCACCTTGCGCCGACCGGCCGCCGTCTTCGGGCTCTTGAAGCCGACGGTCCCGTCGCTCAGGTACTCGGCGGCCTGGCGCACGTCCACGGTCCGCTGCAGCACCCGATGGCGGAATGCCCTCTGACCTGCGATTTTACGAGCAGCCCCAACGAGGTTCGAACCCGTGTTCCCACCTTGAGAGGGTGCCCAAGCCACCTCTACGACCAGGACCTCAGCGCGAAGTCCCTGCTCAACGGCCTTGACGAGTATCCGGTGGCGACCAACAGCGACCGGCGGTGTCCGCTCGTTGGGTCACGTCTGGGTCACGCCCGTGGGGTCCGACCGAGTCCCGATCGACCCACCGCGTGGCGCATGGTGCCGACTGTCAGGCAACCTGATACGGAAGGGGAACCGGGAGCGATGTGGCGGCTACGCCCTGGAGTCAGCCGCTCGCCACTCGGAGCGCGACCCTCGCGGATGCCGCCAGTTCCTCCAACAGGTCGGAGGTAGTTGAGACGAGCAGCTCCGCGTCAAGGAGGCGGGCAGCAGCGACGGCTTCCAGGGTCAGCAGGTTGGCAGGACGAGGCAGCCGAACCATGATGGGAATCAGGTGACGGAGGCTGACCAGGACGATCTCCGGCGGCAGGGCGTCAGCGCCTGCTCGTAGCGAGTGCTGGGCAGCCGGGGCCAGACCGCTGACGCGGCGCGACAGCGCTCCGTGGCCGCCACCGAGCACCGCCCGTGCCGCTCGCCAGTACCAACAGCCCGTGGTGGCCAGCTCGCCGCGTCCTCGCGCCTCCAACAGCTCCGGTGCCGCTGTGGACCCCAGAACGTCGAGTAGCAGCGCGTCGTCGATGACGACCACGCCAGGCTCAGGTGACCGAAGCGCGGTCGGCCACGAGAAATAGTCAAGAGTTGTGGATCAGATT
>JAJZWW010000531.1:2263-2608 GCA_021846485.1 Actinomycetes bacterium | reverse complement strand
GAACGGCTGCCCTGCCACCGCTCTCCGATGCCCTCGCGTGGAGCTGCTGGTCAGGCGATTCTTTGACCGAATTTGTTCAATTTCGGCCCTCTTCCCCCTGTTCTTCTATGGAGGCCCTCGTCCAAGGAGGTCCATGCGACACCACCGCCACGTCCACAGATGCCACCAGCACACTGCCGCCAGGCGCTGTCGAGCCCACCGCAGCGGCGGACCCGATCGGCCGGGGCGAGCTCCCAGACGCCGAAGGTCCGGTACCGGTCAGAAACGAGGGACCTCGCGGATCGCTCTACCTCCGACCCGCGAGGCTCGCGGGCACGAAGACGCCGGTCAGGCCGGCAGTGTGGC
>JAJZWW010000531.1:0-2253 GCA_021846485.1 Actinomycetes bacterium | reverse complement strand
GCACGAGTTTGACGGTCTCGAAGGACCCCGACTGTAGGGGAAGGTTGGCAGTCAAGCTTCTCCGCCTACTCGGCGGGCGGCGATGAACGGGGGCCGCAGCGTAGCGACGAGGATCGATCGGCTCTGTGCCATCGACCACGACATCCTCGGCCTGCTCCAGGTCCACCGCGTGCTGACGACGCCACAGCTCATCACGCTCACGCAGCGTCCGGAACGGACCGTCGACTACCGCCTCACCCGGCTGCGAGAGCGCTCGCTCGTCGATCGGACCCGCCCGTACGCGGCGTCCGGCTCCGCGCCGTTCTACTGGTGGCTGACCCGGGCCGGCGCCCGCCTGGTCGAGGGCGCCTCGCCCGCTCCGGGGAAGGGCACGCCCAACCCGCTGTTCCTCCGCCACACCGCCGCGATCGCCGGCCTCTTCGTCACCCTGTGCGATGCCGGCCCGTCGGTCGGGCTCACCCTCAGCGAGTGGCGGCGGGACGAGGAGGCCTGGGAGGACTGGTCGGGCTACCGGGGTACCGGGCGCATCCGCCCCGACGCCTACGCCGAGATCCACCTCGACGTCGACGGCCACGACGGCGTGGCCGGCGCGTTCGTCGAGGTCGACTTCGCCACCATGGACCAGGCGCGCCTGCGGGCCAAGGTGGCCCGGCACCGCAGCTACTGCGCCGACACCGTGTGGTGGGACCGCCACCCGTGCTGTCCGGCGCTGCTCTTGGTTACGACGTCTGAGGCCCGGGTGGACCGGTTCCTGGCCGGCGTCGAGAAGGACCGGCCTCGGCCCTCCGCCTACCCGGAAGAGAACCCCGCCCACTACGACGAGCTGGTGGCGGCGTGTGCGGCCGTCACTTCGCCCGAGGAGGCCGTCGTTGCGCCCGTGTGGCGCCAGGCCGTGGGAGACGCACCGGTCACCCTGCCCCAGCTGCTCTCGCCCGACGTGCGCCAGTACCGCCAAGTGGTGGCACGCCTCGAGGCCGCCCAGCGCCAGCACGACGAGTGCCGGCGGCGCCAGCTGGTCCACGACCTCCACCGCTACGCCCACGCGCTGGCCGACGCCATCGGCGACAAGGAGGGCGCAGCAGTGATCCGCTACCTCTTCGCCGGGCCGCTCAACGTCCTGAACCACCGGGAGCAGTGGGGCCTCGACCACCTCGACCTCGTAGAGCAGACCGCCAGCTGGTGGGCACAGGCGAAGACCGGGACCGGCACGCCGGCACCGTCGTCGGTCCTCAGTGCCTGGCGTGCCCTCTACCGTGAGTGCTGGACGGCCCAGGCCGACGTGCTGCTCTCGGGCAACGAGGCGGTCCGCACGGCCGACCCACGGCTGTGCCAGCCGGCTGCCGTGCTCGCCGACGGTGCGCTCGTCGACGACCGGGACCTCCAGCTGGGCTCTCCGATCGACGGACGGGCCGTCGTGGACGAGGCGATGGCCGAGCACGAGCGTCGCCGTTCGGCGGCCGTGGCGCGGGCGCTCCGGGACCTCCCGCTCCACCGGCGCCTGCGGACCGAGCGGGCGGACCTCGAGGCCGCCTACGACGCCGAGCACCTCTTCGTGTGCCCGAGCTGCGCCGTGCCCTGTAACGACGAGGCGCCGCCCGGTCACAGCTACCACGTGCTGGCCTGCCGGTGCTGCGGCGGGGCGCTCGTTCGCCTGGTCGATGCACCGGTGCTCCCGCCAACTCTGGCCGAGTCGCTCGAACGGATCGCCGCCCGCCGAACCCGTCTCTCGGACCGCCGATGAGCGGGGCGACTGGGGAAGGAACCCAGCCACGGCGCCCGGGGCACCGGGGTACGACCGGGCACGAGGGGGGCGGATCGAGCGCCGCGGTGGTCCCCCGCCATCCGCGAGGTCCGGGTAACTGCCGGATCGCCAGTCCCCCACGGGTGGGGGACCACCCCCACCATCCGCGAGGCGCTCGGGAGCGGGCTCGGGACACGGTCCCGCACGCGGGAGACCCCGGCTCGGGAGCCCATCACCATCCGCGAGGTGACCTACCCCGGCGGAGACGACAAGTCCCGCGCGCGGGACTCCCCGCATCGAGGTCCCACCACGACCTCGCGGATGGCGGGAGCGCATGTCAGGTGCCGTCCGCAGAGGCGCTCCGCCCCTACGCCCGGGCGCTCGTCGCCCTGGCCCTGGAGGTGCGCTCGGAGGGCCTTGCTCTCCCGGGCGTTCGGAGGTCTCATGGACCGCTTGGCAAAGGAGGTTCCCGGTGCGTTGCGTGATCTACCTGCGGGTCTCGACCAAAGAGC
>JAJZWW010000530.1 GCA_021846485.1 Actinomycetes bacterium | reverse complement strand
CCGGTACGCTCCGTAGGCGGCGCAGGAGCGCCGCCGCCGCTCGCCGGACCGGAGGGGGACATGGACATCGCCGTCTGCGTCAAGCACGTGGCCACCTTGGGCGACGAGGTGGAGCTCAACGACGACGCCACCGACGTCGACCCCGACTACCTCGAGTGGACGATCAACGAGTGGGACACCTACGCGGTCGAGGAGGCCCTCCGGCTGCGGGAGGTGGCCGGAGGTGGCGAGGTGGTGCTCGTGACCGTCGGCGACGGCGGGGCCGACGAGAGCCTCCGGCGAGGCCTCGCGATGGGAGCCGACCGGGCGGTGCGGATCGACCCCGGCGAGGGCGCCGGGATCCTCGACCCGCTCACCGTCGCGCAGGCTCTTGCCCTGGCGATCGACGACGTCCACCCCGACCTGGTGCTCGCCGGGGTGCAGTCGAGCGACGCGGTCCAAGCGGCGACGGGCACCATGGTCGGCCAGCTGCTCGGCCTGCCGACGGTGGCCGTGGTGAAGCGCATCGAGCTCGACCCCGGCGCCGGTCGGGCACGGGTCCACCGGGAGCTCGAGGGCGGGCTGGTCCACGTGATGGAGGTGGCGACCCCGGCAGTGCTGACCGTCCAGACAGGGATCAACGAGCCCCGCTACGCCAACCTGCGAGCCATCAAACAGGCCAGGGAAAAGGAGATCGCCGTGCGAGACCTCGACGCCGGCACCAGGGGGTGCTGCCGGGTGGAGAGGATGTTCACCCCGCCGGCGGGCGAGACCGCCGAGGCGCTCGGCGACGATCCCGCCGAGATCGCCCGCAGGATCGTCGAGATCGTCACCGCGAGGTTGTCATGAGCGGGATCCTGGTGGTTGCCGAGCACCTCCAGGGTCGCCTGAGGGACCCGAGCCTCGAGGCGGTGAGCGCCGCCCGCCAGCTCGGCGGGCCGGTGTCGGTCCTAGTGATCGCCCACGACCCGCGAGCGCTCGTACCGGCGGTCAGCGTCGAAGGCGTCGACGAGGTGCTCTGCGCCCAGGTGCCCGCCGAGAACTTCGAGCCCGACACCTACCTGGCGGCCGCGGACTCCGTCGTCGCCTCCCGGGACTTCGATGCGGTGCTCGCAGCCTTCACGGTCAACGCCATGGGCTTCCTCCCGGCTCTCGCCGCCAAGCGGGGGCTCGGCTTCTCGAGCGACGTCTTTTCCCTCCGTGCCGACGGTGACCGGATCGTCGCCACCCGCGCCTACTACGGCTCCAAGGTCCACGCCGAGGTTGGTTTCCCCGCCCCGCCGGTGCTGCTGGTACGCCCCACCGCCTGGCCGCCCGCCGGCGGCAGCTCCGACCCCCCGGTGCTCGACGTGGAGGCGCCGGCCGTAGGGGCCCGGACCACCCACGTCGCTTTCGAGGAGGCCCCGTCGGGCGACGTCGACATCACCAGCGCCGAGCTCCTGCTGTCCATCGGCCGGGGTATCGGCGAGAAGGACAACATCGAGATCTTCCGGGAGCTCGCCGAGAAGATGGGTGCCACGCTCTCGGTCAGCCGCCCCCTGGTCGACGCCGGGTGGATGCCGTCCAGCCGCCAGGTCGGCCAGTCGGGCAAGACCGTCAAGCCCAAGGTCTACCTGGCGCTCGGCATCTCCGGCGCGGTCCAGCACCTCGCCGGCATGAAGACCGCCGGCACGATCATCGCGGTCAACAACGACCCGGAGTCCGCCATCTTCCGCGTCGCCCACTACGGAGCCGTGGCCGACCTCTTCGCCGTCGCCGAGGAGCTCGGCCGGCAGTGGCCGGGGTGAGCCCCCCCGGGTCCCCGCCCGCCGCCGGCCCGACCCCCCTCCCAGCAGCCCCTGCCTCGGCCGCCGCCCCCGTCGCCCGGCCCGCCTAGCCGTGCCCCCCACCCGCCAGGTCTTCCAGGGCCTCAGCCGGGGCGAGATCGTCGCCTGGTACGGGATGATCGTGGTCTCGACGGCGATCTTCGCCTGGGGCGCCGCCCAGCTGGTCGCCAAGTACCGCCGAGCCCGCCCCGAGCGCCTCGGGAGGCCCCCGCTGCCGCGCCGGGTCGGCGACATGCTCCGGGTCACCGTGAGCCACCAGCGGATCAAGCGGCGCGACCACCTCGCGGGCATGGCCCACCTCCTCGTGTTCAGCGGCTTCCTGCTGCTGCTCGCCGGCACGACGATCCTCGGCATCCAGACCGACCTCGCCTCCCCGGTGCTCGGCTGGCACTTCTGGCAGGGGGCCTTCTACCTGGGGTTCAAGCTCGTCCTCGACATCTCCGGGCTGATGCTCCTCGTCGGCCTCGGCGTGCTCGCCGTGCGCCGCGCCTTCCTGCGCCCCCCGAAGCTCGACTACCACCGGCCCGACCGCGAGCCCGGAGACCGCACGCGAGACTGGTACCGGGTCGGGGACTGGATGTTCCTCACCACCCTCGGCTGGCTGGTGGTCACCGGGTTCCTCCTGGAGGGTCTACAGCTCGCCTCCGTCCGGCCGTACTTCGCCCACTGGTCGCCGGTCGGGTGGGTGGTCATGAAGCTCTTCGAGGCCGTCGGGCTCACCGGGAGCTCCGCGGGCTTCGTCCACCACGTGGTCTGGTGGGTGCACGGCGTCTCGGCTCTCGCCTTCGTGGCGTCGATCCCCTA
>JAJZWW010000529.1 GCA_021846485.1 Actinomycetes bacterium | reverse complement strand
AATCTCCGTCATCCGCCTGGCCTGGGAGGACGTGCCCGCATAGGTGCGAAAGTCGAGAGCTCAGGGCACCCGCGGAAACAGCAGGAGACCCGGAAACCCTCGCTGCGCCAGCCGGGCCTGCGCGGCGACGCACGATGCGGCCCGACCATCGTCGGCGCGGGCCTTGACCACGACGTCGCGCCCGCCGGCCAAACGCAGCCCGAACACCGTCGAGATCGACCGGACCTCGAAGGCCACGCTGACCGGCCGCTCCCCCAACCAGTCCACACACCAGCCCGGCAGCCAACCCGGCAGGCATCCAACGCCACGACGAGGACTCTGCCAGCTACGTCGAACGCAGCGTCAGCGACCCGGATCGGCGGTGCAGGCTCCGTTACGTGCGCCGATAGCGGATCGGCGTGCGTCTGGGGATCCCTCAGCGCGCATCCTCGAAGGCTCTCGGCCAGCCGACTCGCCTCGTCGGGACAGCCGGCTGCCAGCCGGTCAGGTCGTGGAAGCGTGCCGCGCTCACGCGGTGGGAGCGGGCCTGGGCGCGTCCCGCGGCGCCGGAGAGGGGTGCGATCCAGCCGGGTGGGCGCCGCAGGTGCTGCCGACCGGCGCAGGAGGCGAGTAGGGCTGCCAGCTCTCCTCGGCGGAGAGGTTCGTCGTCGACCACGTTGTAGACACCGGCTGGTGCGTCGAGGGCGGCCGCCATGGCAGTGCCTGCGTCGTCGGTGTGAAGCGCGGAGTGCCAACCGGTGTCAGACCCGAGGATCACGCCGAGGCCCGGGCGGCGAGCCAGCCGGATCGTCTCGGTGCTCATCCGGTCGTCCGGTCCGTAGAAGAGACCGCAGCGCAAGGCCACTCCGGCCCCGCCGGCGGCGCTGAGCCGGGCCACGTGGCGCTCGGCGGCGAGGTTGGCTGCCATGGGGCCGCTGGCTGTCACCGGGGCGTCCTCGTCCAGCCAGTCGTCCCCCCCGTCGGCGTAGACGAAGGTCACCACGTCGCGAACCAGCCTCTGGACGCCACCCTCGATCATGGCGTCCACAAGCTGGGTAGTGGCCTCGTCGCGCAGGTACCGGAAGGCCCGCCACGCCCCGGGCAGCGCCGCTCGAGACGACGGCGGGATCTGCACCCGGTGGTCGACCAGAGCGTCCTTGCCGACCAGGGCCGTCCGCAGCGCGGCGGGGTCACCGGTATCAAAGCGGGCGACGGTAGCGCCTGTGTCGGTGAGGTGCCGGGCGGCGGCGTCCGAGCGGGCGTGGGCGGTGACGGTGTGGCCGGCTTCCAGCAGCCTGGGCAGGGTGGAGCGCCCGGCGACCCCGGTGCCCCCGAGCAGAAGGATGTTCATGCCCCCTGGACGAGATCAGGGTTCGATCTGTGACGCAGGCGCATCGAGGAGCGTCACCCGGGCTAGCTTGTCGGGTGCCCGGACGATGGCGATGTGCTCTGCCTTCTCTGCGTCGACAATCGAGAGGACGTTCACAACGACTCCCTCCACCGTCGCCACCAGGCCAGGCCAGCCGTTGACCTCGCAGAAGTGGAGCTCGGTACTCGGTGGAGCCTGAGCCTGGATGCCGAGAAGGAACCGGGCCACCCGAGCAGGACCGACCAGCGGGTGACGCGCCGCGACGACCTTGCCGCCGCCATCGGTGACCAGCACGACATCGGCCGCCAAAGTTTCCTCCAACTGTGCCAGCTCCCCGGTGGCCAGGGCGGCCAGCAGGCGGTGGAGCAGCCGGCGGTGGGCCTCGGGGTCCACTCCGGCCTTCGGCCGGTCTTCGCCCAGGCGAACCCGGGCTCGGTGGTGGACCTGGCGACAGGCGGTCGGGGAGCTGTCGAGCACCCGGGTAACCTGCTCGTAGGGGTAGGCGAACGCCTCCCGCAACCCCACCACTGCTCGCTGGCGTGGTGATAGGCGCTCCAGGAGCGCCAGGGTGGCCAGGGACAGCTGCTCGCGCTCCTCGAGGGTCTCCAGCGGCCCCAACCACGCCTCGGCGTCAACGAGCGGCTCGGGCAACCACGGACCGACGTAGCGCTCACGTCGGACCCGCGCCGAGCGCAGGTAGTCGAGGGCCAGGTGGGTCACAATCCTGGCTAGGTACGCCACCGGGTCGTCGACTTCGCTCCTGGTGGGACGTTGCCATCGCAGCCACGACTCTTGCACCAGGTCCTCAGCGTCGGCCCGGCTGCCGGTCAGGCGATAGGCCAGCGACAGCAGGCGTGGCTGGGCGTCAACGAAGGCCTCCAGCCGCTCAGGTCGATCGGCACCACGGCCCGGCTCGGCTTCCGAGCCCGGTGCTGGGTTCGGCCTGCTCACCTGCCGTAGCGGACCTGGGCGGTCTGCTTGGAGACTCCGAGCATCGCGGCGATGGCCGCCCAGGAGTAGCCGTTGTCGCGGGCGGCGTGCACGGCGACGGCCACCTCCGCGTCGACGGCGACCGAGCGGGCGAACGCCTCAGCGATCCTCCTCAGTGGTTCCGCGTCACGCCAGGCGGATTCCTGGTCCCGGCCCGCCAGCCGCTCTGCGATCTCAGCGGCGACCCGTTCCTTCTCGGCGATGCTTCGAGCCATGGTCACTCCTTAGGAGGTGGGAAACGGTGGGTGCGGGCCGGCATGGCGTGGATGATCA
>JAJZWW010000528.1 GCA_021846485.1 Actinomycetes bacterium | reverse complement strand
GGTCATCGCCGACAAGAGCGCCCATCTGACTGGGCTTTGATCGGAGCCTGGGGTGGGGGTCGATCCCACGGCCTGAACATTACGAGTCAGCCGATGGCGATCACGAGACAGTGACAGCCCGACGAACGTGAGCGAGTAGCAGGACGTGCAGCCGGCGCTGAGGCCGCCATCGCCATATCCGCCGCCCTCGACGTGGAGAGAGCCCACCCAAGCTTCACCATGTGAGCCCGCCGCCGATCGACCGTCCCCGGCGCTACGACCGACCTGCCGACAGGGGGGCTGTGGGACGTACGACCAGACGTGGAGAAGGTGAAGAACCTGGCGAGAGCGAGCAACGCTCCGATCCGGAGCTCCGCTGGATCACCGTTACGGAGATAGCGGCCATCCTCCGCGTGTCGCGGCACAGCGTTTACAAGTGGTCCCCGCGGGGCTGGCCCTACTTTCCCCGCCATATCCGGCTTCCGAATGGCGAGATCCGGGTGAGCGAGGACTCGCTCGCGGCGTGGTTCCGGGAATGTGAGAGGAGCTGAGCGGGAGCTCAGCAGGGCCAAAGCTACAGGGACGGCCCGGTGCCAAGGCCGGCGAGCCTGCAGTCGATGGCGGCTACACCCTCCTCCTCGCGCCCAGGCAGGATTCCCTGGTACACGTCGAGGAACACCGACAGGGTGGCGTGTCCTGACCAGCGCTGGCAGACCTTCAGGTCGACGCCCGAGGCCAGCCACAGCGAGCAAGCCGCGTGCCGCAAGTCGTGACGGCGCAGGCGGGAACGCTTGGGCTGCGCAGGGTCGTCCGGGCTGAGGTCCGGATCGGCCGGGAACAGCGATGCAAGCGCCGGTCCCCAGACCTCCCTTGCGAAGGCATCCATGTCGAAGCGCTCTCCGTGATGCAGGAACGCGAGGGAGGAGGGTTTCGCCCCGGAGCGGAAGGCAGCGAGGTGGCGTCTCAGCTCCGCGACCACACGGGTAGGGACGGGTGCTCGACGAGAATCGCGGATCTCCTTTCCCTTGAGGGGGCCCCACTCGCGGTCCTCCTCGGGATCGAGCCACCGCTCGGTGACGTCGCGCGGGGAGCGCCGCACGGTCAGCCAACCCGGACCCGCATCGGGCAGATCCAGATCGACGATCCGCAGCCCGACGGCCTCACCAGGGCGCAGCCCGCAGAAGCCCATGACGAGCACGAAGCAGATGACCACGGTGCCCCACGACCCGTGCTCCGCACACGCCTGCGCCAGCGCGAAGACCTCTTCGGGGGATAGCACTAACTCGGCGTCGACGGGTACGACTCGGTTCGGCTGGGACCGACGTCCGCGTGTCATGCGCTGAAGCGCAGGCCACGGGTCGCTCAGACCGCAACGGATCGTCGACTCGCTGACGAACTGGCGCACGTCGGCGACAAAACGCTGCCTCGTCGACGCGGCGACCGGGCGACCGGGGAAGCGCTCGCTGCGCTCATAACGGGTCAAGAACCCCTCGAGCATCTCCCAGGTCACCTCGGCGAGAGGCAACGACCACTCGGACAGGTAACTCGCGCCCGTGATGAGCTCTTCAGGTACGCCGTGGGCCAGGATCCCAGTGCCGTCGCCGGACGGCGGCTGGCCGCGGACGGGCTGGAGGAGCCAGTCGAGGTAGCCGGCGAGGTTCTCCGGGGCCTCGGGGGCACCGGCTCGCAATAGGTGGACGCAGGCTCGCTTGAGCGCCAGCACAGCGGCCTGGCGGCTCTTCGGGCTCCAAGCCGGCCAGCGGCGCCGGAGGTAATCGACGGCGGTCGTGGCCACGGTCGGTCGAGTGTTGCCGGCCTCCTCCTCGCCATCGCGGGCGAGCTCGGCAGCCGTGTCGGACGCACGCACGGCCGGGTTCAGGAACCGCCGCGACTCGGGGTCGAACGCCCAGCCCCTGGCGTAGCCCTCCGCGAGGCCCTGTGCCCAGGTGCGAGCCTGCTCCGAGGTGCCGGACGGCCTGGCGAAACGCCTCTGGAACTCCCAGCCGTCCACCCGCCAGCGAACGTCCCAGCAGGCGACATCCTTACCCTTCGAGCGGGTGACCTTGGCCGCCTTGACCGGGAAGACGCGACAGTGCCTGGGCACCCAGGGCTCCGTCGGTCGTCGCCGCTCGAGGCGGCGGACCGCGTCGATAGCAGAGGCGTCGATAGCAGAGGCGTCGATCGAAGCCCTGGGCGGCGAGATGGCTGCTGCCGACTGATCGCCGATCATGCTCCCAGCCTAGCAGCAGTGTGAGCAGCGTGTGATCAACTGCCCAACGGGTATCAGCCAGGGTGCTCGCTGAGGGGCCCCAAGGGGCTTCGGACGAGGCCTGCATGGTACCATTACAGCCCGCATAGTGGCAGGTCAGAGGCATAATCAGGAGCGTGCGCTCAGAGGGCTGGATCGGGTATACTGGCCCCCGAGGAGAGGTGCGAGAGCGGCCGAATCGGACTCACTGCTAATGAGTTGAGCTGGGAAACTGGCTCCCAGGGTTCAAATCCCTGCCTCTCCGCTCTAGAGGTCTTCACGTTTAGACCTCCCCCATCTTCACGTTTGAGCGGTGTCAGCATGACATCGGGCTGTGACGGCTGGCGGACGTGGTCGTTTCCGGGCCACCGGCGCCTGCGGCGAGGC
>JAJZWW010000527.1 GCA_021846485.1 Actinomycetes bacterium | reverse complement strand
CGCTTCGCCCTGACTCGGCGCATCGCCTTCATCAGATGGCTGCCCGCGGCATCGGCGAGACGACCTTGGAGCGGCTCTCGGCGCCGGGCGGGCTGCTCGAACGGGTGGCCCGGATGTCTACCGCCTCGGTGTCGCTCGCACACCGGACGATCTCGATCTGCGCGCCGTCTGGCTGCAAGCTCGCCCCGGAGACTCCAGCCTGGGATCGCACGGCCGACCAGGGCGTCGTCTCGCACCGGTCAGCCGCTTCCCTCTCCGGGCTCGGTCATCTGCAGGCCGACCACCACGAGATCACGCTGCCTCGCCGCAATCAGTCCCGCATCGCCTGGCGCCACATTCCTCCCGGCTCGGGCTTCGGAAGGAGCACGGCAGGGAGACGGCAGGGAGATGGCAGGGAGACGGCCTCGCACGTCTGCCCTGGGTCCTCGAACTGTCCGCCGACGCTGACGCAGCGCGTGGGACGGCGGATGCACGAGGCACATCGGTCGAAAGAGGACCAAGGTGACGGCGTCATGACCGCAAGGGACCGGCACGCGTCGCCGGAGGGGAATTCTGCTGCCCGCCTCGTTCAACGGGCCGGACCGCTCGCTCTGAGAGCGGGTAGGCAGCCGAGGTGGCAGTCAGCGCAGAAGACGACCCAGGCCCTCGACGCGGCACTGGCGATCGTCCGACCCTTCCTCGACCCGCTTCTCGAAGGCCGGGCCCCGGAACATGGGGCCAAGCCGCGCAGCGATACGGCAAACCTCAGCATCACGCGCTCGGATTCGATCCGCCGGCGCGACGAAGGAGGGCACCGATCGTAGCACACCGTGCTACGCTCGGTGAATGAAGGAGATCAGCCAACGCCAACTTCGCAACGACAGTGGGAAGATCATGCGCGGACTCGACGAAGGTGAGACGTACGTCCTCACGCGTAACGGCACCCCGGTCGGGGAATTGACGCCCTTGCGCAGACATCGGTTCGTCCCCACGGAGACGGTGATGGCCATGTTCCGAGGTGCGCCCTCAGTCGACTACGAACGTCTGCGGAGCGACCTCGATGCGGTCGCCTCCCAGGACGCCACGCCCCGTGGATGAGCGCCCTGCACGTGGCCTCGTCGACACCTCAGTGATCCTCGACCTCGAACGACTCGATCCAGAGGGTCTGCCGCTCGAGCTCGCCATCAGCACGCTGACCCTTGCAGAGCTGGCTGCAGGACCTCATGTCGCATCCGATGCCAAGGAGCGCGGCGTCCGGCAAGATCGCCTCCAACGGACCGAAGCAACCTTCGACGCGCTCCCATTCGACGCGGCAGCAGCGCGGGCGTACGGACGGGTCCATGCAGCCGTCGCATCGGCGGGTCGAAAGGCGCAGGGCGCACGAGCGGTCGACCTGATGATCGCTGCGACTGCTGCCGCTGCCGACGTCCCGCTCTACACCCGGAACACCGATGACTTCCGTGGGCTCGAGGACGTCGTCAACGTTGTGGCTTTGTAGCGGTGCCGGCGCTCGGGGACACGTGCGGCTCCCCGTCAGCGAAATACAGGCTCGTCGCGAGGCACTCACGTGGGCGATCGGACCCCCGCCTGGAGGGCGACCAATCCGGCGCCGGGCACCACGCCGTCTTCCACCGACTCCTCCACCCGCTCCTCCACCGGCTCCTCCACCGGCTCCGGGTTGGCGGCCGGGTGAGGGTGGATCGGGCGGCGGTGACGGTGAAGCCCGCACCTGCGAGGAATCGACGGTGCTCGGCGATCACCCAGCCAACACCGGGTACCGCGGGAGAACGGACGTCGAGAGCGACCTCGGACCTCGGACCTCCGCTCCCACGCGCTGTCCACCGGGACGAGCGAGGACGAGCGAGGACCGCAGAGAAAACTGTGTCGCAGAACGGTAGATGCTCGCCGGTGCCCTGGGCAACCGCGATGCCTCGGCCCTCGGCGAGTTGGAGCGCGGCCGCCGCGGGGTCGAGGACGACCTCGATGCCGAGCGCGGCGGCGAATCGACCGGATCCGACCCTGATCTCCAGGCGGGGGCCCGGGCCTGCGGACGACAGCGGCCCCAGGCGGCGAGCTCGAGGCCGGAGATCAGCCGCCCGTGCGCGCTGTCGCACAAGGCGTCGTAGAGGCCGGCGAGCTTCCCGAACGGCGAGCTCGTCGGCCACCTCCCTCGCGTCGGTCGCGTCCGTTCAGCAACGCTCGGAGCCCAGACCAGCGAGCGCGCTCGTCACCTCGGGGAGGGCATCCTCGAGGTTGCGCTGGCGCTCTTCGAGCACACGTCGCCGGCTCGCCGTCTCCTCCTGGTGCACGTCGCGGTCCCAGCGGTGCCCGCTGCAGCGGCCAGATCTTCCGCAACATCCGTGCCCCTGCCCGTGCCCGTGCCTGTGCCTGTGGGGGCGAGGCTCGATGTCATCTCGTTCCATCGTCGTCGTCGTGGTCCCCCGGTCCAGAGGTCCAAAACGCGCTTCCGTCGTCGGGGGGCTCTCCGCCCCGCGCCACCGTTCCGCGCCCCCGCCGCCCCCCCGCCTGTCCCGCGCCGCCGCCTTCGCGCCCCAGCGCTTTGTCCCAGCGGGTTCGTGTCACACCCTCGTGCGATCGTGGTGGGGTGGGTGAGGTCCAAGACATCGTGGAGACGGCCGGGGC
>JAJZWW010000526.1 GCA_021846485.1 Actinomycetes bacterium | reverse complement strand
GTGGTCGCCAACCAACCCCAGGTGATGGCCGGCACCCTCGACATCGCCGCGTCGCAGAAAGGGGCCCGCTTCGTGTCATTCTGCGACTCGTTCAACCTCCCCCTGCTCACCCTCGTCGACACCCCCTGGTTCATGCCTGGCAAGGACCTGGAGTGGCGAGGCATGATCCGCCACGGGGCGGAGCTGGTCCACGCCTACGCGGAGGCCCAGGTGCCCCGGGTGTGCCTGGTGCTGCGCAAGGCCTTCGGCGGGGCTTACATCGTCATGGACTCCAAGGGGATGGCCAACGACCTGTGCCTGGCCTGGCCCTCCGCGCAGATCGCGGTGATGGGCGCCAGGGGGGCGGTGCAGATCCTGCACCGCCGTGAGGACGCCGACACCCAGGCGGTCCTGGCGGAGCGCTACGAGGAGGAGCACCTCAACCCCTACACCGCCGCGGCGCGCGGCTACGTCGACCGGGTCATCGACCCGGCCGAGACCCGCTCGGCGGTCGTGCGGGCGCTGCACATGCTCGCCGGCAAGCGCGAGAGGCTCGTGTCGCGCAAGCACGGCAACACCCCGCTCTAGCTGGACTAGGGGTAGGTTCCAAGTCGTAGAGCCGGGGGCGGCGGTCGAGGCGCTGGAGCTGGAGCCGTTCCGCCGGGAGCTGACCGGCCACTGCTGTCGAATGCTCGGATCGGGCTTCGACGCGGAGGACGCCGTCCAGGAGACCATGATCCGGGCCGGCCGCGGAGCGGGAGGTCTCGAGGGCCGCCCAGGATGAGGTCCTGGCCGCACCGGATCGCCACCAACGTCTGCATCGACATGTCCCGCCAGGTCCAGCGCCGGGCCGCCCCGCGAAGCTGGGCTCGGCCTCGCCACCGGAACCCGGTCTGCTCCGCCCCGGACGGCCCGAGGCGGCCTGGGTCACGCCGGTGGCCGACACCCGGGTCGGGCTGGAGTGGAGCGACCCCGCCGAGGCGGTGGCCGAGCGGGACTCGGTGCGCCCGGCGTTCGTCGCCGCCCTGCAGCACCTGCCGGCCCGCCGGCGGGCGGTCCTTATCCATCCTCTGCGAGGTGCTGAGCTGGTCGGCCGCCGAGACCGTCGCGCTGCTCGGCACGTCGGTGCCGGCGGTCAACAGCGCCCTGCAGCGGGCCCGCGCCACCCTCGCCGCACTTCCCGGCGGAGGCCTTCCCGGCCGCTCGACCCGGAGCAGGCCCACCTGGCGGCCCGCTACGTCGACGCCTTCGAGCACTACGGCATCGTCGCGCTGGTCGCGTTGCTCCGCGACGACGACGTGTAGTACATGCCGCCGTTCGAGCTGTGGTTGCAGGGAGCCGACGACATCGGCCGGTGGATGCTCCAGCCGGGGCCGACAGCTGCCGGGGCTCCCGGCTGGTGGCCACCGCGGCCAACGGCTGCCCGGCGTTCGGCCAGTGCCGGCCGGACCCCGCCGGCGGGTAGGTCCCCTGGGCGATACAGGTCCTCGAGGTGTCGGGCGGTCGAATCGCCGAGCTGGCGTTCTTCCTCGACCCGCTCGATCCGCAACGGCTGTTCCCGGCATTCGGGCTGCCGCTGCGCCTCGACCCCAGCTAGTGGCCCTAGCCGGAGGGTGCCGCCGTCCCCCCGTGCGCCTTCCGGGGCTGGGGGTCGCCCACCGGCTCGTAGGGGCCACCGTCTCCGGGGGCCGGGGTGCCCTGGGGATCGGCTCCGTGCGGGTCGCCGGCCTTCCGGTCAGCGTGCCGGGGGCAGCGACGACTGAGCGGGTGGGAGCGCAGCTGCTCGGCACCGAGACGGTCGCCGCAGGCCTCGCAGGTGCCGTAGGCGCCGGCGTCGAGCCTCGAGAGCACCGCGTCGAGGTCGTCCAAGGCGGCCTCGGCTCGGGCCACCAGCATCAGGTCGACGGGGGGGTCGGGATAGCGCGTCTCGCTCACCTCATCCGCACGCTACACGTCCCTGCATCCGCTCCGCCGGCGCCGGCCCGGATAGCCTCGGCCCGGTGATCGAGGCAGCCGACCGTTCCAAACCGCCGACCCGGCGGTAGACCCGCCTCTCGGGCCGCTAACTCAATGGCAGAGTGGGCGCCTTTTAAGCGCACAGTTCCGGGTTCGAGCCCCGGGCGGCCCACCGCTGACCAGCACTTTTGCGGCGTCAAGCTGCACTTCCGCCCAGGTGGGTGCCATTTGGGTGCCGCCGGCGGCGCTGTGCGGACCCCTGCGGACCACCGGTTCGCGGCAGGGCACACACCTCACGGCATGGAAGATCTCCGTGCCCTGACCGTCCGTGCTCGGCGTCTCGCGGAGGATGTCGATGTGCTCGCCGCCGAGCTGGCCCGCTTGGCAGACCAGCCGCCCCCGCCATCCCCCCCGTTCCTCCCGTTTTGCTTACCGTTGGAGTTGCGGCTGAGGCACTCGGCGTCGGCCGGAGCACCGTGTACCGTCTCCTCGCCACAGGCGAGCTGGCCTCGGTCCAGGTTGGGACTTCTCGGCGGGTTCCTGTGGCCGCTCTCGCCGCCTACGTCTCTGACCTACATCCGCAGGTCTGAGGACGAACACCTGTTCGATCCGCGAAAGATGCCTTCCGCTGCAAG
>JAJZWW010000525.1 GCA_021846485.1 Actinomycetes bacterium | reverse complement strand
CCCTCGTCGCCGTGCTCCTCGGCGAGAAGCCCGACCCGGCGACCGCCGCCGCGCTCGACCGCGGGATCGTCTCGGCCTACGAGTCGGCGGGGATCACCGCCGACCCCCGCAGCCACGCCCGCCCCGCACCACTGCTCGCCGACCTCGCGACCGCGCTCGACACCGACGGCGACCCTGCCGCCCGCGCCCTCGCCGCCCGGCTCGCCCCCTATGTGTCGGGAACGCACCGGGGGCTCTTCGACGGGCCGACCACCACCCGGCCCGACGGGCACCTCGTCGTGTTCAGCCTCCGGGACCTCCCCGACGAGCTGAAGGCCGCAGGGACGCTGCTCACCTTGGACGCCATCTGGCGGCGGGTGTCGGACCCGGCGAAGCGCAAGCGGCGTCTCGTGATCGTCGACGAGGCGTGGCTGCTCATGGCCAAGCGCTCGGGGGCCGAGTTCCTCTTCCGCATGGCCAAGTCGGCCCGCAAGCACTGGGCGGGGCTCACCGTCGTCACCCAGGACGCAGCAGACCTCCTTGGCTCCCCGCTCGGCCAGGCCGTCGTCGCCAACGCCGCCACCCAGATCCTGCTCCGCCAAGCACCACAGACCATCGACACCCTCGCGGAATCCTTCGGGCTCTCGGCCGGCGAGCGGGCCTACCTCCTCGGCGCGGCGAGAGGCCAGGGCCTCCTTGCCGCGGGCCAAGACCGCGTTGCCTTCAGCGCGCTCGCCAGCCCGGCCGAGGACGCGATCTGCCGCACCGGCATCGAGCAGACCCTCGACGACATCCCCGACCTCTGACCCGCCTCACCCAGGAGGATCCAGTGCCCACCACCACAGTGCCCGTCACCGTCCCGACCGCCCCCGTCACCCAGCCACCGCCGGCACCCCACCTGCCTTCGGGGCCGCTCGCCCGCTACCTCGCCCACCCCGGCCCGAGGACCGCCCGCCTTCTCCACCACGTTGCCCACGTGTTGGCCCACGTGGCCGTAACGGCCGGCCCGGTCGCCCTCGGCGTAGGTGTCGCCGGGTTGGTGGCGCTGTCGGCCGCACGCAGCGCCCAGGCCAGGCGGATGGCCCGGGGCGCCCGGCTCGTCGAGGTGCTCAGCCCGCCCGTCGTCGACCCCGAAGGGGCGGCCACGCTGTGGACCAACCTCGTCGCCCTGCTGCGCCCGGCGTGGCGGCGGGTGCTGTTCGGCCAGCCGCACCTCGGCTTCGAGCTGGTCGCCTCCGACGCCGGGCTCACCATCTCCCTGTGGGTGCCCGGTGGCATCCCGCCGGGGCTCGTCGAGCGGGCCATCGAGGCCGCCTGGCCCGGGGCACGCACCGAGACCCGGGTCGCCACGCCGCCGCTTGTGGGATCAGGTGTGGCGACCGGCGGGAGCCTCAGCCTGGCGGTCGGCGAGCAGTACATGCTGCGCACCGAGCACAAGGTCGATCCCCTCCGCCCGCTCCTCGGCGCGCTCGCCGCCCTCGGCGAAGGGGAGACCGCGTGTGTCCAGGTCCTCGCCCGGCCCGTCACGGGACGGCGCCTCGCCCGGCTCCACAAGAGCGCCACGGCACGCCGGTCGGGTCGTCCCGCCTCCCGGGTAGCCCGTGTCCTCGACCTCGTCACCCCCGGACCGGCCACGAAGCCCACGGCGGTCGACCCGACCCGGGCAGCGGACGTGGCCGACATCTTGGACAAGGCCGCCCAGCCGTGCTGGGCGATCGCCGTCCGCTACGCCGTTGCCACCACCGCAACCGACCGCCAGGCCAAAGCCCGCCTGCGCGGCCGGGCCCATGCCGTCGCGACCGCGTTCGCGCTCTTCTCGGGTCGCAACCGCCTCGAGCGACATCGCCTGCGCCATCCCGCCCGGGTGCTCGCCGGGCGCCGGCTCGGGAAGGGCAACCTCGTCTCGGTCGCCGAGCTCGCCGCCCTCGCACATCTGCCGACCGATGTCGCAGTACCGGGGCTCGCCCGTGCCGGCGCCAACGCCGTGCCGCCGCCACCCGCCGTCGCCCGCCCCGCTGCTGCTGCCGGCGTGGCCGGGCCGAACGTGTCCCGGGCGACCGGTGCGCCGAAGGTGCTCGGCGACGCCCAGGCCGGCGGGCGTCGACCGGTCAGGTTGGCGGTCGCAGACGCCCGCTACCACCTCCATGTCATGGGGGCGACCGGCTCGGGCAAGTCGACGCTGCTCACCAACCTCGTCCTGGGTGACGTCGCCGCCGGCCGCGGTGTGGTCGTCATCGACCCCAAGGGCGACCTGATCACCGACCTGTGCGACCGGCTCCCCGAAGGCGCCGAGGCACGCACCGTGCTCGTCGACCCCGAGGACCCCGACGCCGCACCTGTCCTGAACGTCTTGTCGGGACCCGACCCCGACCTCGCGGTCGACAACCTGGTCGGGATCTTCCGCTCCATCTTCTCCGCCTTCTGGGGGCCCCGCACCGACGACGTGCTGCGCTCCGCCTGCCTCACCCTGCTGCGCCACTCGGCAGCGACGGGCACCTCGACCAGCCTCGCCGACGTGCCGAGGCTCCTCTCCGACGACGAGTTCCGGGCACCTCGCATAGCTGTGGTCTCGGCCGACGCCGTCGGGCTCGGCGGGTTCTGGAAGTCCTACGAGCAGATGTCCGAGGCGAGCAGGGCCCAGGTCATC
>JAJZWW010000524.1 GCA_021846485.1 Actinomycetes bacterium | reverse complement strand
AGTGCAGCGACATGACCAGCCCGTCCTCGCAGGACATGCGGGCCATCTCGGACAGCATGTGACGGCGGAACGCGGTGGCCTCCGGCCCGGTCACCTCCCCGCCCAGCGCCGAGCGGTAGATGCGCGACGCCTCGCCATCTGCAAGCGGATCGGTGCGGGCGTCGGGGTGGCTGTGATCGGTGGAGGTGGCGCCATGCTCGACGAAGAAGCGGCGGCGGTCCTCCAGCGCAGCCAGGTACCCCGGGTAGTCTCCGGTGTCGATGCCGGCCGCCTCCCCGAGCCGACCGATCCACTTCGCCCAGCCCGGGCGCTGCGGCTCCAGATAGCGGTCGGGCCGGAAGTTGGGGATCACCCGGCCCGACCACGACGGATCTGCCGCCAGCGAGGCGTGCGCGGCCAGGTCGTCGCACGGGTCGGCGGTCGTGGCCAGCACACTGATACCGAACCGCTGGTACAGGGCACGGGGCCGGAAGGTGTCGTCGGCCAGCCGCTCCGCGATCTGGTCGAAGATCACATCGGCGGTGTCGGCCGACGGGCGCAGCGACACGCCGAAGATGCCGGCCAGCTCCGCCTCCAACCAGAACCGCACGGGCGTACCGGCGAAGATGTCCCACCGCTCGCACAGTCGCCGCCACACCCCTCGAGCAGGCGCCTCGGGCAGCGGGCCCTGGCCGACGCCGAGCTCCTCGAGTGCCACCCCGTCGGCATGGAGAAGGCGGGTCACGTAGTGATCCGGGGTCACGAACAGGCTGGCCGGGTCGACAAACCGCTCGTCGTCCACCAGCAGGCGCGGATCGACATGGCCATGCGGGCAGACCAGTGGAAGCTCGGCCACCTGCTCGTATAGGCGCCTGGCGACGGCCCGATGATCGGGCTCGGCGGGAAGGAGCCGGTCGGGGTGCAACCCGAGCAGGGAATTCGCCGGTCTCACCTTCCTATAGTGGTGCCGGGCGGGTGCCTTGGCAACCAGCGAGCACCGACGCTCCGAGGAGAAGTCATGACCGACCGGCCGATCGGCACCGCTGTGGCCGCACCAGCCGCCGTTGTTGGTGGCCCGGGCCGGACGCTCGGCGACGAGGAGGTCGAGGCGTTCATCGCCGATCAGCTCGCGGCGCTGGACCTCGACGGTCGACGTGTCTGTGTCTTGGTGCCCGACGGGACCAGGACCTGCCCGTTGCCCCTGATACTCGCTGCCATCCAGCGGGCGCTGCGCCGCCGGGTGACCCGGCTCAGCGTGCTCGTCGCTCTCGGCACCCATGGCGCCATGACTGACACCCATCTCGCGGTCCACTTGGGGCCCGCGCTCAGCCGGGCCGGCGGGAGCTCTTTCGACACGGACGTCATCCAGCACGCCTGGTGGGATCGGTCCACCTTCATCGAGGTCGGCACCATCGGGGCCCAACGGGTCGCCGAGCTGTCCGAGGGGCGGCTGCGTCTCGACATCCCCATCCGGATCAACCGGGCGGTGGTCGAGGCGGATCTGACTCTCATCGTCGGACCGGTGTTCCCCCACGAGGTCGTCGGCTTCTCCGGTGGTAACAAGTACCTCTTCCCCGGCGTGTCGGGGCGTGAGCTCATCGACATCTCCCACTGGCTGGGCGCGCTGATCACCAGTGCCCGGATCATCGGCACTCTCGGCGAGACCCCCGTGCGAGCCCTGATCGACGAGGCGGCGTCCATGGTCCCCGGCGAGCGTCTCGCCCTCTGTGTCGTCACGGCGTCGGCCCAGCGTCTCCACGCCGCCACCTTCGGCGAGCCTCGATCCGCCTGGCGGGCAGCCGCCGAGATCTCCGCCGGCACCCACATCCGCTACCTCGATACTCCGTTCCGGCGCGTGCTTTCGGTCTTGCCGGAGAAATATGACGACATGTGGACCGGCGCCAAAGGCTTCTACAAGGTGGAGCCGGTCGTCGCGGACGGCGGCCAGGTCGTGATCTACGCCCCGCACATCACCGAGATCGCCATCACCCACCCGGCTATCGCGGAGATCGGCTACCACTGCCGCGACTACTTCGTCAAGCAGTGGGACCGCTTCGAACGCTATGCCTGGGGTGACCTGGCGCACTCCACCCATCTACGCGGGGCCGGCACCTACGACCCTGCCAGCGGGGAGCATCCCCGCGTCACCGTCACCCTCGCCACCGGCATCCCCGAAGACGTCGTACGGGCCGTCAACCTCGACTACCTCGACCCAGCTGCCGTCGACCCCCAACAGTGGGCTTCCGACCCCGACACCCTGGTAGTGCCCGACGCCGGCGAGGACCTCTACCGGCTGAGGTGACAAGGGCGCCGGGTCCGCGACCGGGTGGACGCCGGCGCAGCAGCGGGCGCGGGGAGCGCCCCAACCAGGGCGGCGGGGAGCTCCACGGCCGGGCCGTACCCCTGGTTCACGCGGGGTCCCGTGGATCGGGGCTCTCCGCGGCTGCGGGTCGCTTCAGCAAGACCGCCATGCTGCCGTCATCGAGCAGCGTCATCCCGACGGCCTCCCAGCCACGCCTTCCTTCGTCGTTGAGGGCCCGCACGGCCGGCGAGGACTGTCCTGACGCCGTCGGATCCTCGAAGCGAGGTAGGGCGACGATCAGATACTCCCAACGCGTCATGTCATCGTTCCTCTGTGGTGCGGACCGGTGAGGT
>JAJZWW010000523.1 GCA_021846485.1 Actinomycetes bacterium | reverse complement strand
CATCGTGCCGATCATCGCCGCGGCCACCGGGCTGGCCCTGGTGGTCGGCACGGTCTGGGCGCTGCTCCTGGGGATCACGATCGTGGCCGGCGTCGCCGGGATATTCGCCGGGTTCTGGCTCAGCCTGCCGGCCATGCTGCTCGGCCTCGCTCACGACTGGTACGCGGTGCCGGGCGGGAGCAGCCCGATCGCCTCCCGGGCCCGGGCGAGGGTGGCCGCGGCGACCGGGCCGGCACGCTCGGCGCCTCTGCGCAGGACCCGGTCGACGCCGGCGGGGTCGGCTTCGAGGTCCTGGTAGGCGGCGCGGAGCGGCCGGAGCATCTCGACGACCGCCGCGGCGGTCGCGGCCTTCAGGTCGCCGTAGCGGCGGTAGGCGCCGGCGACCTCGGCGGGATCGGCTCCGGTCGCCGCAGCGAGGATCTGGAGGAGGTTGGAGACCCCCGGCTTGGCGTCGGGGTCGAAGCGGACGGCGTCGGGCCCGGACTCGGCGTCGGTCACCGCCCTTGAGATCTTGCGCTCGACCACCGCCGGGTCGTCGAACAGCCCGATCATTCCCTGGTCGGAGCCGCCGGACTTGGACATCTTCCGGGTCGGCTCCTGCAGGTCCATGATCCGCGCCCCGCGCCCCGCTGGGGGGATGGCCGGCTCGGGAACCGTGAAGACCTCCCCGTAGCGGTGGTTGAAGCGCCCGGCGAGGTCGCGGGTCAGCTCCAGGTGCTGGCGCTGGTCCTCGCCCACCGGCACGTGGGTCGCCTGGTAGAGGAGGATGTCGGCGGCCATCAGTGTCGGGTAGGTGAACAGCCCGACCCGGGCGGCCTCCTCGCCGCCCTTGGCGGCCTTGTCCTTGAACTGGGTCATGCGCGCCAGCTCGCCCATGCTGGCGGTGCACTCGAGCAGCCAGGCGAGCCCGGTGTGCTCCGGGACGTGGCTCTGGACGAACAGGTTGCACGCCTCGGGGTCGAGGCCGGCGGCGAGCAGCAGCGTGGCCATCCCCCTGGTCTGGCGGCACAGCTCGGCGGGGTCGCGGGGGACGGTCAGGGCGTGGAGGTCGACCACGCAGTAGAAGGTCTCCCCGTCGCGCTGGTCCTCGACCCAGTAGCGGACCGCCCCGAGGTAGTTGCCGAGGTGCACGCCGCCGGTGGGCTGGATGCCCGAGAAGACCCTGGTCATCCCCGGATCGTAGGGCCCTCGGGTGGCGGTCCCCGACCCCGGGGCCGGGCCGGCCTACGCTGGCGGGGTGCCTTACACGGTGAGCACGCCGGTCTTCGAGGGCCCCTTCGACCTGCTGTTGCACCTGATCACCGCCGAGAAGGTCGACTTGTGGGAGGTGTCGCTGTCGGCGATCGTCGACCAGTACGTCGCGGTGCTCGAGGAGCTGCGGGCCACCCTCGACCTGGACACCGCCACCGAGTTCCTCCTCATCGCCGCGGTGCTCCTAGAGCTCAAGGCCCGCCGTCTCCTGCCGGGGGAGGACGACGCCGAGCTCGACGAGGAGCTGGCCGTCTGGGAGGAGCGCGACCTGCTGCTCGCCCGGCTGCTCGAGTGCAAGACCTTCAAGGACGCGGCTGGCGCCCTCAACCGGATGATGGACGGCGCGGGGCGCTCCTGGCCGCGCGTCGCGGGGTTGGAGGACCGCTTCCTCGGGTTGGTCCCCGACCCGCTCGCTGGGCTCGGGGTCGAGCGCCTCCGCGACGCGATGCGCGCGTTGCTCGTCCCCCAGCCGGTCGCCCGGGTGCTCCTCGACCATGTCGCGCCGGTGCGCACCAGCGTGGCCGACGCGGTCGCCGAGCTGGTCGACGAGCTGCCCCGGGTGGGCCGGATCGGCTTCCGCCGGCTCACCGCCGGGCTCGCCGAGCGCCTCGAGGTGATCGTTCGCTTCCTCGCCGTCCTCGAGCTGTGCAAGCAGGGTCGGGTCGAGCTCGACCAGGCCGGGAGCCTCGAGGAGCTGTACGTGCGCTGGGTCGGCGCCGGCGACCGTCATCGCGACGCGGCGGCGGATGACGAGGTGGAGGAGTACGCCGGCTGATGGCCAGCGAGAGCCAGCGGGCCCTGGAGGCGATCCTCATGGTGGCCGACCGGCCGATCGAGCCGGGCCTGCTCGCCCAGGTGCTCGAGGTGCCCCCCGGGCGGGTCGAGGAGATGTGCGTCGAGCTGCAGGAGGCGTACGCCGCGGAGGATCGTGGCTTCGTGCTCGTCCGGGTTGCCGGGGGCTACCGGTTCCAGTCCCATCCCGACCTCGCCGCGTATGTGGAGCGCTTCGTCCTGGAGGGCCAGCACGCCAGGCTGTCGGCCGCCGCGCTGGAGACCCTCGCGATCGTCGCCTACAAGCAGCCGATCTCGCGCGCCCAGATCGCCGCCATCCGGGGGGTGAGCGCCGACGGGGTGCTGCGCACCTTGGAGCAGCGCGGCTACGTGAGGGAGGTCGCCCGCGACCCGGGGCCCGGCCAGGCGGTCCTCTACGGCACCACCCCCGCGCTGCTCGAGCGTCTCGGGCTCGACTCGATCGCCGGGCTCCCGCCGCTCGAGGACTCCGTCCCCGGGCCGGAGGTGATGGAAGCCCTCGAGCAGGGCCTGCGGGCCGAGGCCCGGGCCTCCCGGGACCCCGGGGAGGCCGCGCCGGGCACGGGGCACGCCCCCG
>JAJZWW010000522.1 GCA_021846485.1 Actinomycetes bacterium | reverse complement strand
GATAGGACGTTGCGGCACAACCTCGGCGGAGCAGGAGCCGGGTACACCGTCTGAGTGCGCCGTGGGACGTCGAGAACCCGGGGATGGTCCTACGGGTCCGGGGTCGACCGCGGAGAGCTACCAGCGGCTGTGACGCCAGCGGACGGGCGGGACGCCGGGCGGCGAGCCAGAACCGGTGGGTGCGCCAGCGGACCACGCCTTCTCCTCGCTCGTACAGGGCGTACAGCCGCTCCTGGTACTGGTAGCGAGCCACACTGAATTCGGGCACTTGCCAAGGAGCCGAGCGCAGGTAGGCCACCAGCGCCCCGACATCGGTGCAGCTCACCTCGAGCGAAGCCTCGCCGCCGTCTATCACGACCAGGCCGGCGTCTTCCACCTGGCGTCGTGCCTCGGCGAGGTCCCAGCGCCCCAGATCCAGGGCTGGAAAGCCGAACGCCTCCCGCAGCCCGCTCTGGTCCCCACCGACCTGCTGGGTGACAAACACCCCGCCGGGGCGCAGGATCCGGTAGACGTCGGCCGGGTAGAAGCACTCGTGGCGGTTCACCACCAGGTCGAAGGCGCCGTCCCGAAAGGGCAGCACCGGGCGCTCGAACCTCGAGGGGTCGGTGTTGTCGACTGACCCCAGGCAGCGCACCAGGGGCACACCCGCTGGTCGAAGGGTCCGCACGGCGGCGGGGATGGTCGGCGCCCACTCCTCATATGCCACGGTGCGGGCCGGCAGCGGGCAAAGGCTGAGCAGCTTGCTGCCATCGCCGGTGTCCATGTCCAGCATCGTGCTGGCGTCCTGCAGGTACGGAGTGACGATGCCGGCGTAGTCCCAAGGCAGCGGCTCCTCGACGTATCGGCCGGGAAGGAACCCGGCACCCCAGGTCGATACGTCGACCGTGGTGCCCTCGGTCAGAAGCTCATCGAACGTCGACACTGGTACATCCTCCGTCCTGACGACGCGGAGGGCCTGGCAGCTGTCCGGTAGGCGGATCGGTGGGTGAGGCGGCGATCCCGCTACGCACCGGCGATCAGCGCCTCGGCCTCGATCTCGACCTTCCAGCGGGCATCGACCAGCCCTGCGACGATGACCATCGTCGCTGCCGGGCGGACGTTGGCGAACAACCGTCCGTGTTCGGCGCTGACGGCATTAGCAGCAGCCGGGTCGGTCAGGTACATCCGCGTGCGAACGACCGTCGCGAGATCGGCGCCCGCCTCGGCAAGCGCTTCGCCGATGATCTCGAAGCAGCGCCGCGCTTGCGCTCCCGGGTCGTCAGGACATGACCCGTCGGGCCAGACCGGTCCGGTCCCCGACACCAGCACGCGGTCGCCCACACGTACGGCTCGGGAAAAAAGCCGATGGTCGGCTCGAACGGGGAACCCGAGGCGATATTCTGGCGGTCGCGCACAACCCAAAGTGTCGCAGACGTCGCCCGCGCTTACCGGCGGTCGCCGGGCCAGGTGGCGATGTGGAGCAGGGCCGGGCTGGAGAACTCCCGCTCGGCGTAAGGCGGGCTGGCGTGAGTCCACGTTCCCGCGGCCAGCGACGCGAAGCCGCCGTCGGTTCCGACGCGCACCAGCGCTTCCAGCCAGCCAGAATCGACGCCGTTGCGTGGCTCGAGGGCGGTTCCGCTTGTTCGTAGCTGGTCGCACATCGACCGGTAGTCCTCCTCCGGCATCGGCTCGGCGTCGAGCACCACCAGGGAACCGCCCGGCTCGAGCACCCGGCGGGCTTCGCTCACGAAGCCAGCCACCTCGTCGAGGTGGTGGACCACCCCTTGGGCGAGAACCACATCGAAGCAGCCGGCGGTGAACGGCAACCGGGCAGCGTCACCGACGACCACGGGCAGCCCGCCTTCTACCGAGGTAGCGGCTCGTCGGGCCCGTTCCAGGCCTACCGTCGTGCGAGCGTGTGGACTCGGCCCGCAACCCACTTCCAGCACCCGTGCCCGGCCGGCAATGACCCTTCCGATGACCTCGGAGGCGGCTGCCACACCTCGACACTGCCACTGGCCCAAGCCTCCGCAGACGGCATCAGGCGTCGCCGCGCCGTCGCGCTGGTCGATTCTCAACCGCAACGCCTATTGCCATCGGGCTGAGCTGTTTCGCCTCCGGCGGGTTCGCCGTCCGCTGGAATCCAGCGGACGGCCCGGACTGCTGGGAGGGCGAGGACCGCGAGGCTGGCGAGCAACGTCCAGACTGCGCCGGCCCCGAGCACCAGATGGGCGCCGACGGCGGCGGCCACCGGTCCGGCGGCGGCGAAAGCTATAGGCCCGGCGCTGTAGGCACCAACGAGATCGAAGGCGAACACCCGGGACTGGGCGTCGGCGGGTACCTGTTGTTGGATGGTGGTGGCGAAGAACACGTTGAAGCCTGCCGAGCCGAGACCGGCGACGAGGGCGCCGGCGGCCACCTCGATGGTTGGTGCGCTGAGCGCTAGGAGGCTCAGCGGGGCGGCGTAGCCGAAGCTGGCGATGGTGGCGACCACCAGTGGACGGCGGGGACGTTTCCCGAGAGCCACAAGGCCGCCGGCCACGGACCCGGCGCCGTAGAGGGCCATGATGATCCCCCAAGGTCGTGCCCCGCCCAGGTACGCCTGGGCCAGCACCGGTCCCAGGACGAGGAACGGCCCCCAGGCCAGCAGGTTGAACGTGGCG
>JAJZWW010000521.1 GCA_021846485.1 Actinomycetes bacterium | reverse complement strand
CCTTGGCCACGACGAACAGCGCGCCGGCGGTCGTCTCGGGCCGCTCGGCGAGCAGGTAGGTCTGGTAGCGGAAGATCGTGCGCAGGCCCGCCGGGCTGAGCCGCCCGAGCACGCCAGCGCTCCCGCGCCATACTGCGCCTCCTGTTGAGATCGCGGGTGTGATGGTCTGGGCGCCGGGGTTGGTTCCATCATGACCGATGCCTGTGACAGTTTCGGGGGCCGCTGGTTGTGGTGTGTCGGCGAGGAGGTCGGTGAGTTGCTCGGCGAGGCGGTCGGCCGCGCTGCGCCGCAGGCCTGCCGCAACGATGACAGTGCGGTCGGCGCGGCGGATGCGTACGAGCCAGGCGCGGTCGGGCGGCCGGCCTCGTGAGGTGGCCGAGCCCATGTCGACCTCGATGGCGACGGGCATTGCGGCGAGCTTTTGGCGCTGGCGCTGGCGGTGGTGCCGGACCCGACAGGCCGTGCTGCAGTAGTGGGCGGGCCGACCCGTGGGCTGGGGGACGACGGTGTTTATGCACCCCGGCCCGGCGCAGATCGCCACTTGAGTATCGTAACGTAACGTAACCGGGGTGGGGGTCACGGCGTGATCTGGCTTGGTGCCGGCGGCCGTCGCGTGAACCTGCGGTCGGGGGGGCGGGCCTGGTCGGGGTGGTAGAGGTGTTCGCGGCGCCCGTCCAAGCGGCGCCCGGTGATCGCCCCTCGGCGTTGCCAGTTCTTGATGGTCTGGGTGCTGACCCCGAAGTGGTCGGCGGCTTCTTGCAGGCTGAGCATGCCGGCCGCCCGGAGCCGTTGGCGAAGGTCGGGGATGCGGCGGGAGCGGCAGAGCGCGGCGAGGGAGGCGGCGTTGAAGGGTTTGCCCCATCTGCCGGTGATGCCGCGCTGGTTGAGGATGGCGACCGCCTCGTCGTTGGTGTGCTCGGCCAGCAGCTCGTCGATGATGGCGACGGTGGCCGGCGGGGTGGTGTGGGCTTCCCAAGCTTGCAGCGGCCGGGGCACGGTGAGGCTGTGGGTGGTGCCGCCGGGTAGGCGGATGTGGGCGGCGATGTCGTCGCCGGTGTTGACCAGGGTGACGTCGGTGACGAGCAGGCGGATGAGCCGTTTGCGTTCCCGCATGGGTGTGGCCGGGTCGGCCCACAAGGCGGGCAGGTCAGACGCCAGGGCTCGGATGCGGGTTTGTTGGTCTTCGCTGAGGGTGTGGGCGGCGTTGTGTTGGGCCCGTTCGTAGTCGTCTTGGGCGTCGGCGAGCTCGCGCAGCTTGTGGTTCCAGTCGGCTTCGAGGCTGTCGGCCACGAGCCGGTTGGTCGGGTCCACCGCGAGGTAGCGGCGTCGGGCCGCGTCGGCCGCATAGCGGGCCCGTTCCACCCCGGCGGCCCGGATGTTGTCGGTCTGCGCGGCGAGCTCGGCGAGCTCGGCGCTGACCGCGAGAGCGGCTTCGAGGGCGAGGGGGCTGAGCGCGTCGACGACGAAGGTGGCGACGGCCGCGTCGACGCCGGAGCCGCACACGTTCTGGCATGGCGGGGTGCCCGTCGCGATCCCTTCCCGCTGGCAGGCGTAGTCGGGTACCAGGCTGCCGTTGCAGCGGCGGTGGTAGCCGACGGTCATCCGGCCTCCGCAGCGGCCGCAGACCACGAGGCCCTGCAGCAAGGCGGGGCCTTCGCGGGCCGGCCCGGCTCGGCGTTCGACGCCGTGAGCCGCGGCGTTGGCTGCCAGCGTGTGTTGGTTGGCTTCGAACTGGTCGAGGCTGATGTAGCCGGCGTGGGCGTCGGGGAGGAACACCGTCCATTGGTCCCGTGGTTTGACCACGACTTTGTGGCGTCCGTCGACACTGGCGACCTGACGGCGGCGACCGTAGAAGTAGGCGCCTGCGTAGCGGGGGTTGTGCAGCACGAACAGCACATGGTCGTGGCGCAACGGCGCAAAGTACAGCTCGCCGGCGTGGGGGCCGGTGGAGTGGCGGGCGGGGAAGCTGGGCCCTTCGGCGGCGAAGGCCTTGACCACGGCGCTGGCCGAGCCGGTGACGGCGAAGGTCGCGAACAGGTGTCCGACGGCGCGGCGGACCCCGGCGTCGGGGTCTAACACGACGGCACCGGCGGCGTCGTAGACGAGGCCGACGGGTAGGCGCACGGCCAGCTCGCCTCGGGCGGCTTTGGCCAGTATCCCGCCCTGGAGGCGGGCTCGGATGAAATGGAGCTCAGCTTCGGAGATGGTGCCTTTGAGCCCGAGGAGGAGCCGGTCGTTGATGGCGGTCGGGTCGTAGATCCCGTCCTCGTCGCAGATCAAGGTGCCAGTCAGGGCGCACAGCTCCAACAAGCGGTGCCAGTCGGCGTTGTTGCGGGCCAGCCGGGAGCACTCCAGTCCCAGCACGATGCCCGCTTTGCCGAGGGACACGTCGGCCACCAGACGCTGGAAGCCTTCCCTCCCGGCGGCCGACGCCCCGGAGTGGCCTTGGTCGTCGTCGATGACGATCACCTGCTCGGCGGGCCAGCCCAGGCCGATGGCCCTGCCCCGCAAGTCGTATTGGCGTCGGGACGATTCGGTGTTGTGGGCCACCTGGTAGAGGCTCGATTGGCGGACATACAGATAGGTTCTTTTGGGGTCAGCGGGGACCTCCGCCACACCCGGCGGAACGAGGTTTTGGCAGTGC
>JAJZWW010000520.1 GCA_021846485.1 Actinomycetes bacterium | reverse complement strand
AGTCGAGCGAGTAGGGGAGCACCGAGGACAGGATCGCGACCGTGGCACCCAGCGCTAACGCTCGAAGCCCAACGAGGCGTGCGCCAGCCGACGCGATGCCGAATGGCAATATTGCGAGCGCACCGGCGGCCATCGCCACTGCGAGGCCTGACGCCCCGGACCTTCGTGCTGTTTCTGCACTCAAGACGATGTAGCCAGCCCAGCAGGCGCCTGCCACAAGGGCAAGCCATATGCCGAGAGGTTGGACCGGGTGTCCCCCCCATGGGTGACCGCCGGCGAGAAGAAGTACTCCGCAGCCAGCCAGGAAACCCCAGAGGACATCTCTTCGGTGACGAGAGGTGCCGATGGCGAGCGCGAGGGGCCCCGAAAACTCGAGGGTGACGGCTACTCCAAGCGGGATCCGGGCGATGGCTTCGTAGAACGCAAGGTTCATCCCGGCGAGCACCAGTCCGAATGCCACCGCTAGCCGGGCGTTCCGCACGTGCAGAGGTGATGGGTAGCGAGGCGTTTCGGGATAAGTGATCAGCGCTGGTGGGGTGGGTTGTCGGCGTCGAAGACTTCGAGGGAGAGGGCTTCGAGGTCAGCGACGAGTTGGCGGAGTCTGCGGGCGTTGTCGAACCAGGTCTGGTAGTGGGCCTGTTGGGCTGGGGTGATCTTGCGGGTGACGGTCCTGCCGTCCACGGTGCGGGTCCAGGTCAGGTAGGGGCCGTGGAGCACGGGTGGGTCGGCCTGGCAGCGGCAGCCGGTCTTGCCGCAAGCGGTGCTGCGCGACACCAGGCTGCCTGGTAGGGCGAAGCCGATCTGGCCGAGTGATGCGGCGATGGCCGCTTGGGCTCGTCGTTGTCGTGGGTTCGGGCTCGCCATGACACTCCTCCCTTCGGGTATCCGCGTGTCGGCACCTTGAAGTGTATAACGTCAAGGTTGGTGGTGGTGGCATCACCGATGAACCTTGACCGGGGAGGTCGAAGTGGCGAGACGTCAGGTGGACTACGGGCCGGCGAGCGTTGAGAAGATGCTCGGGGCTCTACCTGTCGTCGCTGACTTCGCCCGGCGCCTCGACATCGCCGGGATCGTCGACCGTGCGGCCCCGGTGCGCGACATCGCCCACGCCACCCACGGTCAGGTGATCGAGGCGTTGATCGCCAACCGTTTGACTTCGCCGACCCCGCTGGTGCACGTGGAGGACTGGGCCGCCGACTGGGCGGTCGAGGAGATCTTCGGTCTCAGGGCCGAGGTGCTGAACGACGACCGCATCGGCCGGGCCCTTGACGCCGTGGCGCCGCAACTGGACCGGATCGTCGGCTCGGTCGGGGCACAAGCGATCGCCACCTTCGGCGTCGACGTCGCCCGGATGCATTGGGACATGACCTCGATCAGCCTGTACGGCGCCTACCCCTCACCCGACCCCGATCACATCGAACCGCGCTTCGGGCACCCCAAGGACCGCCGTCCCGACCTGTTGCAGGTCCAGGCCGGCCTAGCGGTCAGCGCGGATGGTGGCATCCCGGTCTGGCACCACGGTTATGACGGAGGGGCCGGCGAGGTCGCCCAGGTGGTCCCGGCGATGGAGGCGTTGTCCAAGCTCGCCGGCGAGCGCAGCTTCTTGCTGGTCGGCGACTCCAAGCTGGTGTCGTACCCGAACCTGGCCGCCATGGTCAAAGCCGGGGTCGGTTTCATCGCCCCCGCCTCGAAGTCCTATGTCGGCGCCGACGTGCTCGCCGCCTGCGACCTCGACGCCGCCGAGCCCGTCGACTACATCGCCGAGCGCGACGCCGACAAGGCGGCCGAGGACCGGGGGACCTACCGGGTGTCCGAGGACACCATGGTCCTTCACGGCAAGAACAAGACCGACCAGGCTCTGTGCCTGCGTCGGGTCTTCGTGTGGTCCTCCGCCCGCGCCGCTGCCGCCCGAAACGCCCGGGCCAAGAAGCTCGAACGGGCCCGAGACGACCTCGAGCGCCTCGGGCGCGGGCTCGGGGGCCGCTACTACCGCAACGAAGCCCAGGTGACCGACCGCATCGCGGTGATCGCCAGCAAGCGCCGGGTGACCGCCTATCTGCGCAGCACCGTCGGCAGCGACCCCACCGGTTCCAAACCGACCCTGTCCTGGCAGTTCGACCAGGCCGCCATCGACGCCGAGGCGGCCACCGACGGCTGGTACGCGCTGCTCACCAACCTCGGGCCCGATATCGGCACCGCCGGAGTCTTCCGCCACTACAAAGGCCAAGAGGCACCCGAGCGGCGCTACCACAACTTCAAAGGCCCCCTCGCCGTCGCCCCCATGTTCTTGAAGAACAACCGGCGTATCGAGGCGCTCATCAGCATCATCTGCCTCGCCCTACTGATCTTCTGCCTGGTCGAGCGGGCCGTCCGCCTCGCCCTCAGCCCCGCCGTCAAGCTCGCCGGACTATGGGCAGGCCGGCCCGCCAAGCCCACCGGACGGCTGATCTTCACCGCCCTATCCCACCTACGCCTCGTGCCCGCCACGCCCAACACTCCAGCCCACATCCCAAGACCCCCACCCCTACAAGCCCGGCTCCTCGAGCTCCTCGACGTCGACCCTCGAGCACCTCGCTGACGAGCCGGAAGTTCGAGCGGGAGCAGACATCGCTCCCGCATGTGCTGAAAGCCCGGCTAGCTCCGGGCTGAAGCCCTCAAGGTGCTCG